>JAIOPP010000055.1 GCA_021413845.1 Planctomycetia bacterium
GATCGCATGGCCGTGGCCGCCTACGGCGCGACCGCCTTCTGCGACGGCCTGACGCAAGCCATTCGCCGTTCGATCGAACTCGATTGGGCCTTGGGCAAAACGATCGACGACCTCATCCGCACGCGCCGCGCGGTCACGCAGTTTTATCGCAGCGCGCCGCTCCCCGACCTGTCGGAACGGGAACAACTCGAAACGGTGTTGGCCGAAGTCATCGCGCGGCCGACCGATGCCAACGATTCGCACCCGAGTCCGAAGGATCGTTTCCGTTTGGCCGCGGCGCTGGATCCGCGCACCGCGCCGGTTCCCGAAGAGTTCGTGTCGCGCCTGATCGAAGCCGACGCGAAGATGGCCGCCGAACTCGGCACGTCGCTCGATGAGAAAATCACCGCTCGAGCCAAGGCCGTGCTGCACGAGCTCGATGAAGGGATCACGATGTTGTCGCAGATCATCAATCGCAACGACCATCCCGACGCCCGCTACGAGCGCGCTCGCCTTCTGATGGACATGGGAGATTACGCGGGAGTAGTGAAGGACTTGGATGTGCTCCTAAAGCTCGCGCCGGATGCCGGCCCAATCCGCTACATGCGTGCGCGAGCTTACGAAAAGCTCGGCCGCTATGCCGAGGCGATCGCCGATCTGGAGTTGGTGACTAAGTCGCTCGACGAAGAACAGGCGGCGCCGGGAAGTCCCGACGCGTTGGAGACGGAGCAGGTGCGCAATCAGGTGATGCTGAGAACCGCGCAGTGCCTCGCTTCGGCCGAGCGGTTGCCGGAAGCGTCGGCGATGTACGATCGCGTGTTGACGAAGACTCCCAAGTCGCTCGCCGCGCTGATCGGGCGCGGGCGCGTGGCGATCGGCATGAAGGCCGCGGCGAAAGCGTTGGCCGATTTCACCTCGGCCGTCACGCATTGGCCGACCAGCGCCGAAGCTCTGTTGGAGCGGGCCGAACTCTACGCCCGCTGCGGCCGAGCCGAGCAAGCCACGGCCGATCAGCAGGCCGCGGCGGCGATCGATCGCCGCGTGGCCGAGGAGCGCAAGAAGCAGCAGGCGAAGCCGCAAGCGGCAGCACCGCAGCAGACGGCACCGCAGCCGCAAAAGCCGGCGACGAACGGGCAGCCCGCCGCGGCGCAGAAGACGGCAGCTCCACAACCGGCGAAGCCGCACATCGGCCCGCCTGCCGTGTCGCAAGCCGGGCCGCATCTCGTCACCGCGCCGAAGTCGAAGGATCCCAATCCAAATCCCGCCATCGGCCGGCGCGAGTAAGTCCGTCCTTTGAGGCGAGCGGGGAGCCGTCAGGCCCCCGGTTCCGCGCCTTCGTCCGTCTCGTTTGCGCTCGCAGCGAAAATCCTCGGTTAATCTCCCGCCTCGTGTGCGGTTGGTCGCAGAGACGACCGTCTCCCTCACACGTTTCGCGAGATTCCGATCATGGGTTTCTTCTCCGCTTCGCAGCCCGCGGCGCGCCCGCAGCCGCACGATGAGTTCTCAGCCGCGATCGAACAGATCGAGCGCGAGCTCGACGCCGCGTTCGCCGAACTCGACGGCTGGGCCCGACCCGTGCTCGATCGCAACCGCGGCCGGCTCGGCGAGCTGCGCTCGGCGCTTGTCGTCGAGGCGGAGCGGATCTGCAAGTTGGACGCGCTGGCAACACAGAATCCGTCGCCGAGCGCCGCCGACGAGCGACGTCGTGCTCGCGGCGACCTGCTCGGCACGTTCGCCTGGATTCGCGAGCTGGTCTCGATGATCCATTTGGCGAAGCTCGCCGGAGCACCGGCCTCACGCGCCGAAGAGCTCGTGGCCCAGATCGCGGCGGCGGTCGAAAGCATTTCGATCGTGGCCGACGCACGTCGCGAGCAACGTGTCGACTCCGAAGGCGAGCGGGGGACGTTAGTCCCCCGGTAAGTTCGCCTCGGCAAGTCGCATCGCGTTAAGCAGCATCGATGTTACCGGGGGACTTACGTCCCCCGCTCGCCTCAGACCTCACGCCCTCAGTCGCTTCGTCTTCCGATAATACTTCAACCCGGGAAAGAAGAAGCAGGCCGCGGAAACGAGGCCGAACAGCGAGATGCCGAACGGCAAGTCATAGCGCGCCAGGAGCGCCATCGCCGGCGCGCAGGCATAGAGCGCGAGAGCCTGCACGTAGAACCGGCCGCTGAGCATTCCGGCTTTGATGAGAAACACGCTCCCGCTCGCCAGCCCGAGCACGGGACTGAGGCTCAACGTCGGCAGGCCGAGCAGCAGCTCGATCGGGAACAACAGCGCGATCGTCACGATGCTCCCCGCCCAGATGTGCGCGATCTGCCGTTCGATGAACGTCACCGGTCCGCTTCGCCGGCGCAGCGTCCAAAAGATCAACGCCCAAGCTCCCATCGCCGCGATCCAGAGCGCGGCGTACGGCAGCGGCGACGTCACTTGCTGCCAGCGCATCGTGTCGGTTGCGAAGCTGATCGCGAGCAGCACCGCGCTGTGCCACATCCACAGCAAGCCCCAGTTCTCCAACACCACGGCATGGTGCGTCTCCGAGAGCCACCGCGCTAAGACGTGCCCGAACCGGCCGCTGCGCGCCGTGACCGGCTCGTCGTGCAGGAACGCGCGGAGATCATCGGCCAAAGCTTTTGCGCTCGCGTACCGCAAGTCCGGCGGCTTCTGCAGGCAGCGGAGCGTGATCATCTCCAGCACGGCGTCGGCCCGCGGATTGAGCAATCGAGGAGGGAGCGGCTCTTGCTCCAAGACCAGCAGTACCGTCTCCATGGCCGTGGCCCCTTGCAGCGGCGGCCGGCCGGTGAGCATCTGGTAGAGAATCGCGCCGAGGCTGTAGACATCGCTCGCCGGACCGATCCGTCCGCGGCTTCCCGCCGCTTGCTCGGGTGCCATGTAGGTCGGCGTGCCGAGGATCGCGCCGGTGTGCGTGAGCGAGCTGTCGTCTTCGATCCGCTTCGCAAGACCGAAATCGGTAACGAGCGGCCGGCCGTCTTGATCGATCAAGATGTTCGCCGGCTTGAGATCGCGATGTAACACTCCTTGCGCGTGCGCCGCATGCACGGCTTCGCAGATCGGCAATAAGAGAGCAGCCGCTTCGCGCGCCGGCAGCGGACCGGCCGCTAAGCGCTCGGCAAGCGTGCTGCCGGCGACGTATTGCATCGAGAAGTACGGACGACCTTCCGCCTCGCCCACTTCGTATACCGGCACGACATGCGGATGATCGAGCCGCGCGGCCGAGATCGCCTCTTGGCGAAAGCGAACCACTTCCGCCGAATGGAGCGACACGCCGGGACGAAGCATCTTGAGCGCGACGATCCGATCGAGCCCCCGATGCCGGGCCTGATAGACGATCCCCATGCCGCCCCGACCGAGCTCGGAGAGCAGCTCGTATTCACCGAACAAGCGGGGAAAATCGGTGTCGTGACCGCGAACAAGTTCTTCGCGACCGCGGCGAGGAATGTCTTCGGCGATCCGATGCTTGGCCTCCGGCGGCGAAGCGGCTTCGCTTGCGACTGCTTCATTCGAGACGGCGTCGGCCAAGCGATGCGTGAGCAGCATCGCTCCCCAGAGCGAACGCAGCTCCGCGGCCAGCTCCGGATGTCGGCTTGCGGCTGCTTCCACGTCGGGCTCGCCGCCGGTTTGCAAAACCTCGATCAGTTCGTTGACGACGAGCGCGAGTTGCTCGTCGCGGGCCGAAGCGTCGAGCAGCTCCGTCGGCGGCGGTTCGGGAGGTCGGGCCGTCATAGCACGCCCGAGGTCGAAGGATGTTCGTCGAGCAACAGCCGCAACCGGCGCAGAGCGCGGAGGTAGCGCATGCCGGCCGCCGGTTCGCTGAGCCCGAGCGCGAGGGCCGTGTCGTGGTTCGAGAGCTGCTCGATGTGCCTTAGCTCGAGGATCTCACGATCCGCCGGGTCGACCTGCGCGAGCGCTTCGCGAAAGCGCGCTTCCAACTCGCGCTGCAACAGCGCCGCGGCGGGGGTCGGTTCGCGACCGTCGCGCAGTTGCGCCGCAAGATCGAACGCCGATTGATCCGCGTACATCGACCGCGCCGGTGGCGCTTGTTCCCGATCGATGCTGCGCCGCTCGGCGCCCCGATGGCGGCGATGCGCATCGATCATCCGATCGCGCGCAATCTGCCGAAGCCACAGATGAAACGGCATCGGAGCCTGGCGCAGATAGTCGGCCAACCGACGATCGGCTTCGAGCAACGCATCTTGCACGACGTCGCTCACGTCGACCCGGCCTTGGATCCCGCGATCGAGACGCATCGCCACCAGCCGATGCAGCGCGCCGCGGTGTCGGGTCCAAAGTCGTTCGCGCGCCTCGGCATCGCCGGCTTGCGCCGCCGAAAGAAGCTGCTGCGTATCGCGCTCGTCGGGCCACATGCCGTTTATTATGCTCGCGCGCCGCGAATCGCACAATTTCCGATTTATTCACGACGGCCGGTTAAGAGCCGCCGCCGGCTGCGGTTGGATCTCCGGAGGGAGACACGATCATGCGCGCAATCATGCCACATAGCGCGACTCGCAGCCGGCTGAATCGCTTGACGAAAGCGTCGATGATGACGTTCGACACGCTCCGGCTCCCGCTGCTCGGCATCCTCGCGACGGCACTTGTCTACCGGCAACTTCCCGCCTGGGGTGCGATGTGCCTCTGGGCCATGACGCTCTTCTACGGTTTCAAATGGATCACCTATCGGAGCGTCGCGAGTGACAAGAAAGTTTCATGCGGCCGGACGTGGGGTTACTTCTTCGCTTGGCCGGGGCTCGATGCCGAGGCTTTCTTTTCGGATCGCGAGCCGACAAGTCGTCCGACGGGGCGCGATTATGTCGGCGCGGGAACGACGATGCTTGTGGGAGCACTCACGATCGTCGTCGCAGCGCGGATGCGGCTCACAGTTGACCCAGTTGTTGTCGATCCGCTCATTGTCGGTTGGGCGGCGATGATCGGCATCGTCACGATGTTGCACTTCGGTTTGTTTCGGCTGGCGGCGCTGGCTTGGCAATCGGCCGGCGTCGCGGCCGAGCCGATCATGGATCGCCCGCTTGCGGCCGCGTCGGTCGCGGAGTTTTGGGACCGACGCTGGAACAAAGCTTTTCGCGATCTCGCGCATCGCTGGGTCTTCGAGCCGCTGGTGCGCCGCGTAGGGGTCCAGCCGGCGTTCGTCGCCGGCTTCGCATTCTCAGGCCTCGTTCACGACGCCGTCATCTCGCTGCCGGCCCGAGCCGGCTACGGACTGCCGACGCTCTACTTCTTGCTCCAAGCCGGCGCGGTGCTTGCGGCCCGCTCGACAGTCGGGCGGCGATGCGAGCTTCAGCACGGTCTGCGCGCGCGGCTGTTCGCCCTGCTCGCGATCGTCGGCCCACTCGGCCTGTTGTTTCACCAGCCGTTCGTGCGGCTGGTCGTCGTGCCGCTGCTCGAGGCGTTGCGTCTCGCTCGATAATTCCGCTCTCTCATCGGTTCTACTTCAAGGAGCTCGATCATGAACATCAACTCGGCAAACCTGGAGCTTGCCGTTCGCCTCGGCGGCGTCTTGCAGCTCGGTGTGCTGACGGCCTCGGCCTTGGTGCCGCGCAAGCTGGAATGGCGCCGGCAACTTCGTCCGCTCGATCCTTTATTGCGGCAGCTGGTGTGGACCTACGGCGCGTTCATCGTGTTGATCATCGCCGCGCTCGGCGCGTTGTCGCTTGGCATGAGCGAGACGCTCGTCGGGGGAACGCCCTTGGCGCGCTGCGTCACCGGTTTCATCGCCGCGTTTTGGAGCATTCGCTTAACGCTCCAGTTCTTCGTGTTCGATGTGAAACCTTATCTGACGAACCGGCTCTACGCGCTCGGCTATCACAGCCTCACGGTTGCGTTTCTCTACTTAGCCGTGGTGTTTACCTGGGTCACGATTCGCGGCTGAACGAGTACTCGAAGTCGATGAAGAAGCGGCGAATCAGCAGAATGAAACCGGTCAGCAGCGTGAGCAAGCCTGCGAGCGGAGCGATTTGCGTCGTGATGCTCAACAAGCCGATCGCGGCGACCACGAGTGCGCCGCGACGGCTTTCGGCGAACCATGCCAAGCGGTTGCGAACGAGCCGCCACAGGACCCACAGCACGATCAACCCGGCGACGACCGCGGTGAGCCGCGTGAGGTCTTCGATCAGTGAAGCCGAGACCGGGCGCGCCGTGATCCGAGCATCGCCGAGCGGGGTCGTGAAACGGTAAAGCTTCCCCCGTTTCGGAATCTGCACTTCGAGTCCGGCGAGGCCGGCGAACTCGGCATGCGCTCCGGCGGCCGCTGCTCGCCAACCTCCTTGAACTGCCTTCGCCTCGAGTTGGTCCTTCGATCCTTCGAAGGTGAATCCGTCGCCGGCCACGAGGCCCTCAACCCCTCGTCCCGGCGTCGGCTGCTTCGCTTGCTCGCTTAACCGCTGTTGATAGCGCTGCGCCGTCGCTTGTTTTCCGCCGGCCAGACCGCGGCGATCTTCGGCTTGATTCATTTGCACTTGTTCTTGCTGGGCCGCGAGGTCTTTCAGGAGCGACTCCTTGGCTTTGCCTTGTGCCACCTGCGGCGCGACGGGCTGCGCGTTGGAATAGTTCGATACGCCGCCGAGCACCATCGTGCCCGCGCCGCTCTTGGTAAACACTCCTTTCGGTTCGCCTGGCTTCCCGGTGCCTGCCGGCCCGCTGTTCGCTACTTCGCCGTTCACTACGCCGTTGTTCGCGAGACTACCGTTCGCCAAGCCGTTTCTCGCGAGCCATTGAGCATCGAACCGGCTCGTACCGGCCGGGGACGCGGTCGGGGCCGGAGCGTTGATCGGCGACGGTTGCAACTCTCCTCCGAAGTTGCCTCCGATGGCGCTGACGACGTTCTTCGAGCGCGCATTCGATTGCCCTTCGTAGGTGCTGTTGAGCGTTCCCGAATTGGAGAGAATAGCCCCCGTGTCGGCATTCGTCGGAGGCAGCGCTTGCGCCGAGTGAGTTTGTTGTTTCCGCTCGGCTTCTTTCCACAGTTCGTTGTTGCGAAGGAGCTCTTGGCGCAGGTCGCCGTCGGCTGCTTGCGGCTGCGAATAGGAAGGGCTGCTAGAGAGCGCCCCGAGAAACGAACCGACGTCCGACTTGAGCTCGCGCAAGCTATTCGAGGCCCGCGCTTTGGCGAACTCGTCGCCCCGTTCCAAGGTCAGCGCAAGCTTCTCGGCGCTCTTGTTGAAGTACGATAAGCTGCCGGCCTGAATCACCGACTCTTCTTGCACCGGCTTCATCGTGCCGCCGAAGTCGAACCAATCGAACGACTCCGGCAGATACAGCCGCACTTGGCTGAGCTCGACCTTCACGTTCACGGTGCGCACGAGCGGGAAGTCGACTTTCGTGAGCGTTTGCAGCGATGCGAGCTTGCCGCCGTAGACGATTTTCAATTCGTAATCGAGATCCCCTTCGGCCGTCTTAACGAGCGGGATGCGGACTTCGCGCGCCGAGGCAGGCGGAGGCGCAGGGGTCGGCTTCACCGGCTCGCCGGCGACCCAGACGGTCCACAGAAGCGAACCCTGCGGCAACTCGACGACGAGAAATTGTTCGGACTTATTGTCGACCCGATACGTCTGTACGCCCCGATAGGCCCCGAACTCATCGACGACGAGCGTCGTCTCGGCGAGCCCGATCCGCGCGCCGACGGTCTCGACCGTCGCCCGGCTGCGCGTCGTGTACGTGAGTTGCGGATCGACGGCCGTCGGTTCGACCCGATACGCTTGCGTGGCGCCGCCGCGCAGCAGACCCGCAACCACTTGCCATTGCTGCTGTTGGCGCCCGAGGGGCTCGAGCCCCGTCGTTTTATCGACGACCAGCTCATCGCGGCCGAAGCCTTCGAGCGTTACGAAGCGGCCTTCGATACGGCCGGTCTCCGGCAGCGGAATCGGCGCGCTCTGCTCGAGGCTCGTGCGCAGCCGATCGCTTTCGACGAGCACGCGCAGTTGATCCATCACTTCGTCTTGCAGCAGCAGGCGCACTCGAATCAGCCGGCCGTCGGTGCCGATCGGCTCGATCTTTTTCTCGCGCAGTTGCGGCACGCCGATCTTCGCGTCGGCCAGCGCCGCGGGGAGCTGAAACGCAACCTCGCGCACCCCGGCATCGCGAATCGTGAATTCGAGCAAGATCGTTTCTTCGATCGCGCGGTCGGTGACCCGAACGTTCGTGATCGTCTGACAGCGAACGGTCGGTTGCCGTGCCTTGAGGTTGATCGTGCCGGCGTAGTCGCCCGAGGTGTAGCGCAAGGCGATCCGCGCCGTCGGCCGCTGCGCTTCGCGCAACCAGCCGAACGTTCGATCGAGCAGCTCTTGCTCGCAGCCGCGCAGTGCCGTCGGCTCGACGTCGAACGCCGGGTCGATCTGCACGACGAGGTGCCCCTCTTGTCGCTCGACATCCAGTACGTCGAGTCTCGGCAACGGCACCGTGAGCGTCGGACCGGTCTTGCCGAGCAGCCCGGCGAGCAGCAGTTCGACGGTGTCCGAGTGACCGGTGGCGAAGTAGACGGTGAGGAGCGAGCGACCATCGACCGTCGTCACGGCCCACTCGAAGGTGCCTGGCGCGATCACTTGATCGAGCCGCAGATCGTCGGGCAGAAAGGCGCGGAAGCGATGGATCGGCGCACCCGCGACGCGGAGCTTGATCTGCGTTTCGAATCTTCGTTCCCGTTCGGCGATCTTCAAGATCGAGTTGGCCTCGGCGCTCGACTTCGCGACCAGCGGCACGATCGACAGCTTCCACGAAAACGGAACCGCGACGAAGCGATAGCTCTCGTAGGCCCGCATGCCGAGCGGGCTCACATCGCTCGGGTCGGCCGTGGCGGAGTAAAGTTCCGCGCTCTGGATCGCGTCGATGCGCGTCAGGCCTGTGTTGGCGAGGGTGCGGAGATCGAGAATCGAGCTGCGACGGGCTGCGATCGTGCCGTTGTGAACGGCTGCTCCTTCGATGCCGACGACCGGGACGACGAACTCCGTCGGCGCGGCGGTGAACTTCAGCCGGCGCGAGAGATAGATCGCGAACTCTTCACTGTTGCTCGCCGGGCGCAGTAACTCGATGTCGAGCTTCCGCACCCCGTCGACGTCGCGCGGTTCCCAGCCTCGGACGTTGCGGCCGACGACGCGCTCGACCAAGTAGTCGGGCGGCACGACGACGGTGAACCGCTCGCGGCGCGTCGCACCGAACTCGAGCGCGGTTCGCCAAGCGAGCCGTACGCCGTCGTCTTGCACGGCGAACACGACCTCGCTGCGCGCCTTGAGAGATTCGTCGATCTGGGTCTCGTTGATCTTCGCACGCCATTCGATGCGCAGCGCGCCGTCGGCCCCGAGCGCCGTGGCGATCGTTTCCGCCGGCTTGGTCGTCGTGTAGTTGCGACGATCGGGCACCCCGCCCAAGCGAATATCGGTGTCGGCTTGCGGCACGGTAAGCATCAGGCTCGCGGCCGGGGCGACCGGTAGCCGGCCTTCGGCGATGCGCCAGCCGCCGGTCTTTTCGAGCGAAAGCCGAACGGCGAGTTCGAGCCGATGCCGCCCTTTGCCGCTCGCGACGAGTACGAGCGGCGCCGACGTAGAACTCGGCGCAGGCTTCGCCTGTTGAACGGGCACGCTCGAGCTCGGCTTCGCTTCGGGCACGGGTGCTTCCGGCGCTTGCGCAAACGTGAGTCGCGCAGGTTTGCCGTCGAGCAAGGCCGACGCGAGCACTCCGCCGGCGAGCGGCAACGGAATCTGCACGAACTCGTCGGTGAAGAGCTCGTAGTCGATCCAACCTTCGACCAACAGGAACGCATCGCCTGCGAGGGTCGAACGAAACTCCGCTCCGGCCGCCGAATACGGAGCAGGGGGCGGCGTCGGGCTCCGCTTCTGCGGATAGGCACGATTCCAAAGCTCTTGGTAGCGCTCGTAAGGAACCAGCAGTTGCTCGGCGCGCGGCGGGCCCGTCTGATCCGTCGGCTGATAGAGCAAGATCGTGGCATCATCCGGCACGGCGACCGGAGGCGCCGGCTCGGCGAGCTGCACCACGACGGGAAGGTTCGGAACGCTCGGCTCGGCGGAGCGCTCGACAGCGCGCTCGGCAACAGGCGGCGCACCGATCGCCGTCGTCGTGAACGACGGGGCGAATGATGTGGTGAACGACAGCGCGAGCATGCCGAGCGCCGTGCAGGTCGCCGACGATGCGCGGCACGACGACCATTTGCCGCAGCCCCAACGGAGCAGGCGGATGAAGCCGTAATACGGAATCAGCCAGCAAGCGGCATAGAACGACGGGTTCACCAGCGGAATCCATTCGGGCCGCATCGCGACGAGCGGCAGCAGCGTCGTCGCAAGGCAGACGCCGGCGATATAGCGAAGCTTGCGCTTGCGCGGGCGGCAGCTCAAGAACGTGCCGTAGAGAAACACGGCCAGCGCCGCGACGAGCGCGATCCCGTCGGCGCGACGTTCATCGACGAGCGTGACATCGAGCCGAGGATCGATCCCCAAGCTCTCGAACACCGCGACGTCGTTCGTCGATTGAAGATCGATCTTCAAGCTGCGCACACCGGCCAGATCGAACTCGGGCCGACGAAGCTTGTTCTGTTTCGCCACGCTCGTCTTCGCAGCGACGGCGGGCTTGTCCATCGGTGCCGCGTCGTCGAACGGCGTTGGAGCGGCTGGTGCGGGAGCGGCCGACGTGAAAGTGGATCTCGGCGAAGTCGAGGTCGGAAGAGCGACTCGCGGCGGAGCGGCCGGTGTCGGAGTCGTGGGGCGCGCCAAGGTCGTTGCGGTCTGCGCCGCCGACTCACTCGGCTTTTGCGGTTTCGCTTCCGGCCTCGCGCCCGCCTGGTCCCCTTTTTCGTTCGTGAGCATGTCGCTGTCGTGTAGGAGGTAGCTGTCCGAGGGCTTGCGATCGGCCTCGCCGGTGGGCAACGCGGAGACACTCGCGCTCGGGGCCGTGCTCTTGTAAACCTCGGCCCTGCCGAAGCCGCCGGAGAGTCCGAAGAGAAAGTCGACGACGTTCGCCGCGGCCGGCCGTTCGACGCGCGACAAGTCTTGATTCGTCAACGTTCCTTGCGAGCGCAGCACGCGATAGTGCGCCGGCAAGTGCAACTCCCAACGAGCATCGGCCATCGGCACTTCTTGCGGCGCTGCGCCGGGAGTCGCACGTAGGAACAGCACGAGCGCTGGGATTTCGATTCGCCCGAGCACCGCGATCTTCGCCACCTCGGTTTCGTAGGAGACCTTCAACGAGCGGAGCTGTTCGCCGGCCGCGGCGGGGAAGCTCAGCAGCAGCCGATCTCCTTCGCGCTGTGGTTGGGCCGTTTGTCCGTCGAGCACGACCGACCACAACGTCGACTCGCTCGGCAGTTTAACTTCCAAGTAGCCGGCCTTCGTCCGAATCTGGAACTCGGCGGACGTCTGAGCCCGACCGTTGGCATCGAGCACGGTGACGTAGCGCGCCGCTTGAACGAGGGCCGGCTGCAAGCCGTAGGCGGGATGGCGCACGACGCTGATCGTCGTCGCGGAGTCGTCGCCGACGAAGCCGAACGCTCCCAACAAGCGGCGGCCGGTCTGATACTCGGCCTCGGCCAACTCGCCGACGTCGACCTTGCGCGGATGCTTGACGACCTGCACATCGATCTCGGCGTTCCCTTCGACCGCGACGACCCCCGATTGATAAGCTACCCCTTGAGCGCGCACGACCGGCAGCGGCAGCTCGCCCGTATTTCCTTTCGACAACGGTTGCTGAAAGTCGACGGCGAGCCGTACGCGCCCTTGCGCCGCTTCCGAAAGCAAGACGCGCCACAGGCGCCCTTCCGGAACGTCGGTGGCGGAATACTCCTTGAGCACGACCCCGTCGAGCCCGCGCAGCGACACGGCGGCCGGCGTAGTGGCGGGAAGCACGAACTCCAAGCGGCGAGTCCGCGCGCGGGCGATGTCGTAGGCCAGCTCGTAGTGGGCGGTGAGCAGATCGGCATCGATGCGGAAAAAGGAATGCGTCCGCGCGGTGATGCGCGGCGTCGTTCGTTCGACCGCGATCGTTGCGCGATAGCCGGGCGAGTCGTAGCGGTAAGCCAATTGCACGGCGACATCGACGAGCCCGTACTTCGCTTGCTCCGCTTTGTCGAGCGGCGTGAGGTTCGTCAGCACGTCGGGCCGAATGGTGAGATCGTCTTTCGCATCGACGGCCACGGCGCCGGTGTCGATCGCTGCGCCGGCGACGGCGAACACCGGGAACTCGACGTTCGTCGCCGTCCACGCATCGAGCCAGGCGGCGGGAACATGCGCCGCTTGGAAATACACGCTCCCGCTCGCGCCGCCGGCGATCTTCGTCGGCAAGCGGACGTGGATCCGGGGGGCGTCGGCCGGGCCGTAGCGTTCGAAGGGGACCGTCGTGCCGTTGTCGCGCGTGACTTCGGTGACGTTCCAGCCGGCAGGGACCGTGAAGTCGAACTCGTGCAGCGCTTCCGCTTCGGGAGCCAGCGCGAAGCCGCCGCGCACTTCAAGCCCCTTCTCGCGCAGCGTCAGCAAAACGTTCGTCGTCACCATGACGCGCGCCGGCGGACGAGTGAACTTCGCTTTCAGATCGATCGCGCCGTCGGGCGCGTAATACGCCACGATCGGGCGGACGCGCGGTGAGCCCGCCTCGGGAGTCAACACGCTCGCGGGCAGGGCTTGCGCGAGCACGTCGTTGTCGACGGGCAACATTCCCTCGGCGGCGAGGTCTTCCGCCTTGAGGCGATCTTCCAAGAGCAGCCCGACGACGGCCATCTGCCCGACCGTGTCGAGCGGTTCGAGCTTGGGGAACGTCCAAGCCTCGAGGCGGGCAGGGCTGCGCACCGCCGCGATGTTCAGCACGACGGGCTCGGTCGTCTCTTGGCGGAGCGCGACATCCAGAATCCGCCGGCCTGGTTCGTTCGTCGTCGACCAGCGCGCCAAGAGCGGCGTCTGCACGTCGGAGATCTCGAAGCCGTCGGGAATCGCGAAGCGGAAGCGGTCGATCGCTTGATGAAGAATCGACAGGCTGACCGTCGCGTGCAGCCGTTCGTAGGCACTGGTGACTTCATCGATCACGACGCTGCGCGCCACGACGGCCCGCTGTTTGCGCCGCGTGCGGTTGTTCAAGCTCAAGGCCAGCGACATCGAGCCGTCGACCGGGACGAGCTCGAGTTGCGTTCGGCCGGTCTTGTCGTCGACTGCGCGGCTGATGAGCGCGGCCCCGCCCCGAACTTCGACGTTCCCTTCCGCCGAGACATGCAGCCGCGACGCCGGCAGCCGGGGCAACTGCACTTGCAACGTCTGCTCCGAGGCGTTCGTTTCCAACAGCGCGACCATTTTCAACGTCAGCTCGTGCCGTCCGCGGCCTTCGAGAAGCAGCATCAACTCACCCGACTCCGTGCGCCGGAGCGAGGCGGGCTTGCCGTCGAGCAGAGCCTCTTGGATGCCGACCTGGCCGAAGTGGAAGGTCAGGCCTTGCAAGCCGTCGGCGAGGACTTCGCAACCGAGCTTGGCCGTGATGAACGCCCGCAGGTCTTCGATCTTCACGTCGTAATCGGCCGAGAGCAGTAGAGCTTGATGGGGAACCGACTCCGCAGGGTTCGTGCGCGCCTTCACCAATAGCGCCTCGTATTCCTCGCGCGACATCAGCACACGCCGCACCGGGCCTTCGAGCAGTACGTTCAACTCTTCGAACGGAACGTAGATTTCGCGCGCGACGGGGAGCGGAGCCGCCGAGGCTGATGAACAGCCGAGCAACTGACAGGCCCCGCCGAACAAGACCAACACCGCGAGACGTAAGCGATTATTCATGGCCTTTCCCTCCGGGTGCGGCCCAGTCGGGCGGGTCGGACTTCCCCGACTCCGGCGCGTTCGGTGGGTTCGGTTCGTCCGGGTCGATGGGAGGGGTGACCGGCGGCGTTACGGGATGAAACTCAACCACCGGCTCTGCCGCAGGTACCGGGGCAGGGGGAGCGACGTCGCTCGACGCGGGCGCAAGGTTCACGACCGTTTTCGGTTCCGTTTTCGGTTTCGCGGGTGGCGTCGGTCGCGAGACGGGCACGGCCTGGCCCGACGCGCGTCTCATGATCCAAGCGACGATCCAGATCACGCCGACGATCACGACCGACCAGATGAAGATGCCGTTGACCAGTTCATAGATCAGCATCGGTTGAAACACGCGGGCCAAGACTAAGCCGACGATCGCGAGGCCGACCGCTGCGGCTCGGAGCGCCGCGCGACTTCGCACCAGCAGCAAGCCGCCGCCGATGATGACCAGCAACACAAGTCCGTTGAGCAGCGTCCGATGGATCGTGGCGAGCCGTAACGATCCGGCCGGCGGCGGCTCGGGATGCAGCACGGAGAAGACGAGCAAGCGTCCATCGTGCTGGAAGTTGTCGAGCGGCTTCCCTTGCATCGCGACGTTCTGCGTGACCCAAGCGACGAGCTCGCCGTCGGTCTTATTCGGATAAGGGACGAAGCCGCGACCGCCGCTGTAGCGCCAATCGGCCCGACCCCAAACCCAGGAGATCTCATCGGTCCAAGGGCCTTCGGCTCGCGGCACGGCCCATTCTTCGGGGAGATACGCGCAGAGGTAGACTCGTTGAATCGCGGGGTCTTCGGGAAACGTCGGCAAGTCGAACGTGGTCCCTTGATCGAGGAGCGTGTAGCGCAACTCCAAGACGATCGGCGTGTCGGGATTCTGCCCGGCGAGCGGGATGAAGTATTCCCCTTGCTTACCGCTTTCGAGCGTGACGCTCTTGCCGTTGATCCTGAGGGGCTCGGTGTCGAACGTCACGCCGGCAGGAAGCTGCAGCGCGAGGCGTTGGCGCGCGCTGCGGAGTTGATAGAGGGCTTGCACCGAAGTCTGACGGCTGCGCGTGACGACGGCCCGCACCACGGCCCGTTCGATACTGGTCCGTTTGAGTTCTTCGAGCTTGTAGCGGGTCGCGGTGACGGCGAGATTCCAATCTTCGTGGAACTCGAAGGCCCGCGCCGCGCCGACGACGGCCGCGCCGGGCATCAGATCGTGTTGCGGATCGATCGGCCGGAGCGCTCGGGGCTCGCCTGCTTCGCGCAGGTCGATCGCTTCGGCCTTGACCAGCACGATCTGCCCCCACGCCCGATCGACGAGCCGCGGCATCAGATGCGGGACGACGATCTCGACGCTCGACCCGACATCGAGCTTTTCGACCGGCGTTTCCCAACTGAGCTTAAGGGTGAAGTTGCCGATGAACTCGCTCTCGCCGGCGAGCGACCACGCGACGTAGCCGGCGGCGAGATCGGCCGGGGGTGGCGTGATTACGCTTTCGCGCACGCCCGGCGTATCGTTATGCACGCTGCCGACGATCTTCTCCGGAATGTCGATGCGCAGCGAACGAACGGCACTGTAGAGAATGTCGTAGTGAAACGAAGCTTGGTACTTCACCACGCCGGGCTCGATCTTCGCCGTCAGAAGTTGGCGCACCGTCACTTGCGGCTTGCGGCGCTCGACGGCGAGCACGAGCTTGGCGGGAGCATCGGCGAAGGAAAACGCCTGCACGGGGCGCGCATTCGATGGATTCGCCGCGCGCAATTGTTCCATACCCGCGAGCGCTTCTTGAAACGAGACGGAGCGGAGCCCTTTCGCTTCGCCCGGGTTCACGCGCAAGCTCTCGGGTGCATAGACGACGAGCCGGCCCGAGGTGCGCTCGACGGTGCTCGCCGTGAAGCGCGGCAAGGAGAACTCGAGCGCCGCTTCGCGCCCCAGCGGCGTCTTCAGCTCGGGATCGTTCAGCGCTTTGCTGAGCTGCACGTTCAGCCCGACCCGACCGATCGCTTTGCGCGTGAGATTGAAGACGACGGAGTTGCGATCGGCCCCTTCGACGCGGAAGCCGTCGATCGCAAGGGGCTCGACCCCCTCGGCGCGAAAGCCGGTCGCTTCGTTGATCTCGAAGCCGGCGGGAACCTCGAGCGCGAGTTGGAAGATGCCGGCTTTTTCGATCATGAGCTTCGCTTTGACGTTCAGCGCGAGTTTGTCGGGCTGGAGGTTCGCTTCGACCAAGATCTCGCTCGTAATGCGCGGCTGCACTTTCTCGATCTTCAGCGCCAGGTCGAACGGCACGGTTGCGTAGCGATAGGAGAAGGCCCAGCGTCCGCGCGCGAGCGAGCCGGGCAAGTCGGCCGCGTCGAGTTGCAGCAGGCCGGAGCGCTTCTCCGCTTCCGCGCGCAAGCCTTCGGCGACTTGCACGACGACGATCCCTTGTTGCCGTCCGACGTCGACGGCGGAGATGATCGGAACGACGGAAGTGCGCATGGCCGCCTCTTCCGTGATTTGCTCGAGCTCGACGACGATCGATTGCGTTTGCTTCGCGGGCTCGAAGAGTTCGACCAAGATGCGCTGCGTAGCGGCGTTGGGCGCAGCGGGCTTCTCGATGCTCCAGCGGCGTACGTTCGCCTCAAACACGTTGGCGACACGCTGGTTCGCAGGGACGTCGATCCGGAGCTGCGCGAGCGACGCACGGCTGATCGTATAGACGAGCGTGGCCCGCGTGTGGGTCGCCGTTTCGTCGATCGTGACTTGTTCTTCAGTCTGCACGCCGGCGAGAACATCGAGTCCCGTGGCTCCTTCGGCGCGCGGGGTCCAATCGATCTTCACGGTTTCCGCCGCGCCGACGAAGGCGAGAATCTCCGAGCGGGGCTGCTTCGGATCGGTCGGCGGAACATCGCTCGCGGCGATCAACGGATGGATGTCGATCTTCACGCCCGGCTCGTCGAGACGCACCTGCCAACGGCTCACCGGCGCTTGCGGCGACTCGAACGAGACGGTGTTCGTGCCGGGCAGCTTGAGAAACGTCTTCGCGTATTCCAACAACAGCTCGAACTGTTGCGGCCCGTCTTTGGCCCGTTCGACGACCAAGCGATAGCCGGTCTCTTTGTCGAAGAGAATCCGCGCAGGCTTGCCGTCGAGCTTGGCCGAGGTGATCGCCGCGTCGCGCAGCCGGAGCGAAACGGAATGCCAACCGGTGCCGAGGATCTCGAGCTTGATCTTCGCCGAGACCTTGACGACGTCGCGCGAGACGACGGCCTCGTTGAGCACTTCGCTGATGAGAGTCGCGACCGGCGGCTTCACGTCGGGGACGACGGGCTGATTCTCCCGCGCGGCCCGCCACAACTCTTGAAACTTATCGTAAGGGAGAAAGACGCCGCGCTTCTCCGTTTCGAAGATCTCGCGAAGCTTCGTGTAAGGGATGTAGATCGTTTGTTCTTTGAGAGTCTGCTCTTTCGGAGCGGGCTCCTTGGGCGGCACTTCCTTGGCCGGCGATTCTTTCGGCAGATCTTTTTTTACGGGATCGGCTTTCGGCGCGTCGGACTTCGGCGCGTCGGGCTTCGGTACATCGACTTTCGGCGTGTCGGGCTTCGCCGGCTCTTGAGCATTCGCCGCGGAGAATAAAGCAGCGACTAAGAAAAACGGCAGCGCGAGCCGGACGAATGCCGAGGCGCGGGGCAAGCGACGCACGGATGCGGGAGACATGCTGTAGATCCTGATGAGGGGGCGCAAGACGACCGCGGCGCGATGTTCCGGCGGTGTTTCGAGCAGAACGGTTTCCTGAATAGGATGCTGCGGAAATGAGCTTCGACCTTCGCCACGCTTGCACCGAGGCGCACGCGGCATAGCACGGCAACGACGCGCTGCGCAGGTGCTCGCGCAGAGGATCGCGTCAGCGGGTTCGACGTCCGGAGAGCGGAAATAGTTCCCGACGGAGTTCCCGACAGCGGCGATTCTAATCACGAATCGCGGGAACAAGACACAACTAAACGGGCGAATTACGTCGTGAATTCCCGCGCGACGGGCCTCGCAGCCGGGCTCCTACGGCCGAGAATCGGCAGGGAAACGATCGGCGGAAAGGGCACAAGCAGAGATCGTAAGACGGAAGCGGAGTTATTCCGTCCGGTCTTGCAAATACCCCATGCCGAAGCCCGACTTCGCCCAGAGATCAAGACCTACGGCGCGGAAGCTCCCCTTTTCGGGCGAAGCGATGAAGACCGCGCGTTGCTTCGGCCCGAGCGCTCCTTCGATCGTCCAGCGAGTGCCGTCGAGGACGAGTTTCGGGTCCGGGTCGCGCATGTTCCAGAAGTCGAGCGCGGCGAGCTTCGTTTGCAGGCCGGTCCATTCTTCCGAGGTGAGCTTCCGTTCGATTTTTTTGACGCCGGATTTCCCCTGCGAGCCGTAGTAGTCGTGCAGGTGAACTTCGGCCCCCTTCAAGAAATAGTCGGGGCCCTTCTTGTAGACGAGCACGACCGTCGACGAGGTGAGCCCGGCGTCGGTCATTACGAAACGATACGCTTCGTCGCCGAGCTTCGCGAGCTCTTTGCCGGTGGGTTGGCCCGCGACTTGAAGATGCTTTTCGACGGTCCATTCTTTCGGTTCCGCGCCGAGCAAGGAAAGGGAAGCCGCCAAGAGCACTGCCGATAAGCTGGTCATAGTTCGTCTCTCGAATGTCGGGGCCTGGTCGTTCGCAGCCTGACGATAAGGGATGCTCGCCGGGAATGCGAAGCGAAACCGGGCCACGACGTTCGAGAACGAAAAATTATTTCCACAGCCCCGCGAACTCCCGATGCGGCTTGCCTGCTTCGTAGAGCCTGAGGCGCGTGGTTTGGGCTTGGCGCGACGATGTCGGCGCGAGCGCGACGCACTTGCGTTGATACTCGACCGCCTTCTCGAAATCGCCCGACTCGGCATACGCCGCGGCCAGAGTGCCGAGGCGGTTATGGGCTTTCCAGCCGCAGAGCTCGCAAGCTAGGGTGGCGTCTTTCACGGCTTGCGCTCCGTTGCGATAGGTCTCGGTGGGGCACGTCGCCAGCAGCCAAGCGCGGTCGTTGTTCAGCGCGCCGTCGTTGGGGTAGAGCCGTGCAGCGACGTTGTAGTCGGAGATCGCTTCGCCGTATTTCTTCATCTCGATGTAGACTCCGGCGCGCAGCCGGTAGGCTTGATGATCGAGTGGGTCTAAGCGAAGCACTTCGGCGTAGTCGGCCAAGGCTCCTTCGTAGTCGCGCTTGCGGGTGCGCACTGCGGCGCGGGCCGCGAAGTTCGCCGTCTTCGTCGGAGCGGCGGCGATGGCCGCGGTGTAGTCGTCGAGGGCGCTGTCCCATTTCTCTTGCGCCTGCCAGGCGCGACCTCGGCCGTAGAGGGCTTCGGCGTCGGTCGGGTTCTCTTGGAGCCGTGCGGAGAAGTGCTTCACTGCGCCGGCGAGCGGCACGACATCGGCCTTGTCGATCCAACCGGCGGCGAGGCAATTGACCCAGAGCTTGTCTTTCTCGATCCCCCCGACGACGACCGTGTTGCCGACGTCGATGGTCGCCACGACACGCTCGCCCGAGACGAGGTCGACCTGATGCGTGACGGCAACGACGTCGCCGATCTTCTGGGCTTGGACCTGCGGCGAAGGGAATGTGGAAAAAAACAAAGCGGCCGCGAGGGCCCCTAAGCAGCGGCCGATTGTGCGGGTTGTTAGGTGCATAGTGAATCTTCCTTGTGTGCGGAAACTGTGTGGATCGGGGTGGGAAAACATCTCCGTGCGTATCGAATTTGCCGACGACCGGCTGCGTACGGTTGCGCACGCAAAGGGTCGTGCGGCGTGCTTAAAACAACGCTTATCACGTTCGTTCCGGTTTTTTCAGCCCACACGTTCGTGGTACAGCAGTCGTTCGGCTTGCTCCGAAGAAAAGCTAAGCGACGGCTATACGGAGAGGCCGCTTCGCTCCGAACATTCTTCGAGTAACGGTCTTGTTCACGAAGCCTAGTAACGGCAAGGAAGCTTTCATGCGATCTTTTTGGAAACTGACGTTGGCGACGTTGGTGACTCTGGTTCCCGTCGCTCCCACGTGGGGCGACGTGTTGGGAGAAGAGCTCATTCCCCGCTCCGGCGTCGAATACGCCCAGTCGGAAGAAATCGAGATGAAGCTCTTCTCCGACGAAGCGCTGCGCGAGTCGCTCGACGCTTCGCTCGTGCCGAGCGAAATCAACGACGAGCCCTCGCCGTTTCAACTCGTGCAACGGGAAGAGCCGTTTGCCGGGACGACGCCGGAAGAGCAAGTCTTGCGGCAACGGGTGCGCCAAGCCGAGCAACAACAAGGAAGCGCTTACACACCGCGCGCCTACTCCTACAACCAGCCCGGCTACACCGGCTCGAACAGCTTGCTGCCCGGCTACGGCGGCTATAGCTACGGCGGCTTCTCGACCGGCTACAACAGCCGCAAGCGGTTGAACGTCTCGGTTTCGCAGACCGCCGACTACGTGACGAACCTGTCGCTGCCGTTGGCGTTGACGCCGTTCAACGTGCCGGTTCGCAAGAACGACGCCCAGTTCCAAAGCAACGTCTTCGCGCAATATCGGGTCTATAGCGACGACGTGCAAAGCATCACGACCGGCTTTAACTTCTACCAGAGCTTGCATTCGAGCGTCGAACAGTTGGACCTGACGGCCTACACGTCGCTCACGCAGTACACGCGGAAATTGACCGATCGGCTGACCGCTTACTCGTACTACAACTACACGTATTACTTGCTCGACCACGACAAGTTCCTCAGCGCGAACAACTACGGCGGCGGGTTTGCCTTTCAGAAGAACCGGTGTGTGAACTGGATCTTCAACATGAACTTGGCGAACAACGGCTACTACATCGCTCCGGCTCAAGACTCCGATACCACGGTCGCTCAGTTGCAGCGTTATAAATACTTCGGGCGCGATCTCACGCAGTATTGGTTCGGTGGTTACGCCTATGGGTACAACAACGCCGTGTACAACGGTTTTAGCTATAGCCTGCACAACTTCTTCCTCGGTGCAGGCAAGAGCTTCGGCTGCAACCTCCGCAATCAGGCCCTCGTCTACGGTTCCTACGGTTACTATGGCTTCAAAGGCCCCGACTTCCAAACCGGCACCATTCGCCAGGACAGCATCTACACGCTGACTACCCGCTTGGCGCGCAACATCGGTCCTCACTCCACGCTCTTCGCTCAATACACCTTCTTCAGCAGCGACTCGAACGTGGCTCGTCAGAACTTCGATAGCCATTTGGTTTCGGTGGGCGGTCTACTTTATTGGTAGCCCTCACGCAGTCTCGTGAAAGTTCGGCGGCCCGTTATTGGGCGGGCTGCCGAACTTTCCACAAGATGCTCCGTGCATCGCCGTCGCGCGTGGCGACGAGATGCACTTGATCGGACGCCGGTGCGGTGCCGCTCAGCACGCGAGCGGCGTCCGTGAGGGAGTCGAGCTTCTTACCGTTGAGGTAGGAAACCTTGTCACCCGCACGAAGACCCGCCGCATACGCTTCGCTCCCGCGATCGACGCGAGCCACTTCGAGCCCCTTGCCGAGCACGACGATCGGTCGTGCTTGAGCTATCTGGTGCAAGCCGGCCGACGGCGAGATTTGGCCGAAGTGCCAGATGATCGTCGCTTGTCGACCGTCGCGATCGACGATCGCCGTGACTTCATCGCCGATCTTCATTCCCTTGGCGAACGTGGTCAGCGCCGCACGGTCGGCGAACGTCTTCCCGTTCAGCGAACGAAGCTTGTCTTCGCGTCGCAGGCCGGCCGCGAAGGCCGCATCGGTCGGGCAGACGTGAATGAGCTTCATCTCTTGCCCGGCGATGAAGCCGAGCGACTCTTGCGCTGCGAGATCGGCATCGCTGAAATCTTTGATCGACTCCGAGAAGATTCCATCGACATCGACGCCGTAGACGACGTCCTTCGAGAGGAGCCCGCCGAGTTCGACGGCCAAGCTCACCGGTTCGTCCTTACGCATCACCGTCATCTGCACGAGCTCAAGCGGAGTGCGCTGGCCCATGTAGGCCAAGAACTCTTCGTGGTTGGCGAACTGCTGTTGGTCGATCGCGAGGATCTTATCTCCCTTGAGCACGCCGGCGACTTCCGCCGGCCCATGCTCGCAAACATGCGCGATCAAGAGCGTGTCGTCCTCGAACATCACCCCTAAGAACGCCGGACCTTGTTCGCCGTAGAGGCCGAGCGAAGCGGCGTAGAAGCCGGGATATCCGGCGCCGAAGCCTTGAGCTCCGCTCGTGAACGCGCCCCCCGAGCTGCCGAGCGAACCGCCGGACCCACCGGAGCCGCCCGGGTTCGTCGTGCCTGGCGTCGTCGGGTTCGTCGGATTGGTTGGTGTCGTCGGCGTGGTCGGAGTCGTCGTGACCGTCGGAACGACGATCCCGCCGGTTCCGCCGCCGTTGGGTGTGGTCCCGCCGCCGCCGATCACGACCGGTGTCCCTGGCGTGCCACCGTTGCCGCCGCCGGGAATGACGATCCCGCCCGCGCCGGTGCCGGTCGGGTTGCCGCCGGTGCCGCCGATCGTGGTGTTACCGCCCCCCGTGTTTCCACCGGTGCCGTTACCGCCGTTTGCATTCGTGCCGGGCAACACGATGCCGCCCGCTCCGTTGCCGCCAGGGCCGGTGCTCGGCGTGCCGCCGGTTCCGCCGATCAGCGTGTTGCCGCCGCCGGTGTTCCCATTGCCGCCGGTGTTACCACCGGTGCCGCCTCCCGTGCCGCTTCCGTTACCGCTGTTCGGGCCTGGGATCGCGATGCCGCCGGCGCCGTTCCCGCCCGTGTTTCCGCCGGTTCCGCCGATCAAAGTGTTCGGGCTCGTCGTCGGGTCGCCGGTCGGAGTTCCGCCGGTGCCGTTGCCGGGAGTCGAGCCTGGGCCGGTGCCCGTGCCCGTGCCGCCGCCGGTTCCGCTGCCGCCCGGGATCGAGATGCCGCCGTTGCCGCTGCTGGCCGAGTTGCCGCCGCCGCCACCGACGGTCGACGTTCCGCCACCCGTGTTGCCGCTTCCGCCTGGAACCACGACTCCGCCGCCACCGTAGTTGCCGCCGCCGCCGAGCGTCGTCGCTCCGTCACGGCTCGGGCTGGTCCCGCCGTTCGATCCGCCGCCGTATCCGCTACCGCCCCCTCCGGCCACGACACCGGCCGGATTGCTCCCTTGGCCGAGCGCGAGTTGCACGGCCGGAGTCGGCTCGACGCCGAAGTTGCCGATCGGTGTGTTGGCTCCCGTGAGGAGCACTCCGCCCCCGGCATCGGCAGTCGTGCCGATGAGGCTTCCGCCGCCGAGAATGTTGCCGCTGGTAAACCCACCAAGGAGCAAGCCCGCCCCGACTCCGGTACGCGCGTTGATATCGCCGAGCGGCGAGTTATTGAGTCCGACTCCGGTGCCATCGCCCAGGCCGACGGCCGGCGTCAACGGCGAACCGTTGCCCGAGAATCCGCCGAGCAAGGCCCCGACGCCGAGGCCTGTCCCTGCGTCGACATTGCCGACCGGTGTGTTATTCAGTACCGCACCCACTCCGCCGCCGGTGCCGACACCGGTCAGCTTCGCGCTGTTTCCACCCGGGGTTCCGAGCCCGCCTAGTAAGGCTCCCGCTCCGGCACCGCCGCCGAGGCCGAGATCGCCGACCGGTGTGCTCTTATCCAACGCACCACCGCCCGCACCCGTGCCCAAAGCCAAGCCGCCCCCTGGGCGGGTCGCGGTCGGCACGTTGCCGAGCAACGCGCCTGCGCCTGCTCCGAGGCCGGTGCTGGCGTTGCCGAGCTTCTGGTTATCGAGTGCCGCGCCTAAGCCGCCGCCGGTGCCGAGCGCCGTGATGTTGTCTGCGGTGCCGAGCGTGCGCAGATCGGTTTGCAACAAGCCTGCGCCGAGTCCGGTTCCCGCTGCGGCATTGCCGACGGGCGTATTGTTCAAGACCGTGCCGAGTCCGCCGCCTGCTCCGGCCGCGGAGTTGTCGTTTGATTTGTTGCCCGGCAAGCCGCCGAGCAAGGCTCCGACGCCGACGCCGCTTCCGGCACCGCCGTCGCCGACAGGCGTGTTGTTCAACAAAGCACCGACCCCGCCCCCGGTTCCCAATGCCGCGGCGTTGTTATCGGTGCCGGGAAACTTTCCGATCACGGTTCCCAAGCCTGCGCCGGGAGCCGCACCCACGTCGCCAACCACGGCATTGTGCAGGCCCGTGCCGCCGTTCACGCCGGCCGCGCCGACGATCGCATTCGGCACATTCGTCGGCTGCATCACCACGTTCGTCGGGTTGCCCCCGCGGAGCACGGTGAAGTCGAGCGGCTTGCCGAGTTGCAACGCGGCCAAGGCCGTGGCGAGGGCGTCTTTCGAAGCGACCGCGAGGCCGCCGACGGAAAGAATGATATCGCCGGCTTGCAGCCCGGCACCGGCCGCGGCACCCGTCGGATCGACGCCGTCGATCTCGAGGCCGTTCAACACCGTCAGGCCGGCGAGCACCTTCAACACGGAGTCGGCCGGCGAAATCACAAGCGCCGGATCGACTAAGTTGCCCGGGCTCAGCGTGCTCGGCGATGTGGCCGAAGCGAGCGTGTTGCCTAAGCGAACCAGCACGTCGCGCGTCGTGCCGGCGCGAGTGAGCGTTACGAGCACATCTTCATTCGGGCTCCGTGTGGCGAGCGCCTTCACGATATCGGCCCGGGTGAGAATTCGTTGACCGTCGATCGCGCTGACGACATCGCCGACGCGGAAGCCCGGCAGCAGGCCGACGCCCCGAGCGGAGCGGAGCACTTGGAGCGACGGGCCGAGATTCAAGCCGAGATCGGCTCGCTCTCGTACTAGCGCACCGGCGCGAACTACCAAGCGTCCATCCGGCCCGCGACCGATGATATTCGCCCCGCCGAAGCCGACTCCGGCCGAGTTGATCCCAATCCCGCCGACGCCGCCGATTCCTCCCGGAGTGATCCCGATCCCGCCGGGCCCGACCCCGACTCCGATGCCGCCGCCGATTCCTCCGATGTTCCCGATTCCGGCCCCGATCCCACCGCCGCCGATACCGACTCCGATCCCACCTGGGCCGCCGATGCCGGCTCCGATCCCACCGCCGCCGATTCCTACGCCGATGCCGCTAGGCCCGCCGACGCCGACCCCGATGCCTCCGCCCCCGGCGCCGATGCTGATGCCGCCGATGGCGATCTGCGCCTGAGCCCAACTGGGAAACAGAAATATCAACGCCAGAGAAGCGACGGTCGTGGCGCGGAGGAGACGCGCAGATTTAAAGGAGCACATAGAGAGACCTTTCAAACGCCGGGAGAAGGGAGTGGCGCACGAGATGGGGAGTAGGGCTCGGTTCGATAGACTGCTTTGCAACGATTAATTGCAAGGTGCATACCATTCCGAAAATACCACTCTTTTCCCGTCAGACGGGAAGCCGTAATTCATTCCCGGACATCCATGCGAGCGGGTTTTGAGGACGCCGAAGCCGGCGAAGATGATGCCAGGCGCCAACCGCTTTTTGGGCGATGTTCAGACGCTTTGGTTGGCGAATGCCCAAACCGGCCCGCTGTGTGAAAATGATTTACTCACACCCTGGACGTTGCAATACGGCCCGAGCGGCGGCATCATATCGGGGAGTTCGATCCGTGTATCGCTCCATAAATCCGCCATCTAAGGCAGGGACCAAGATTTTATGCGTTACCAAGTACAGAAGCTCGGCATCGGCGGCATTCTCGACCAAGCGATCCACGTCTTCAAAGACAATTTCGTCCTGCTGTTCAGCATTTACGCGGTCACGCTGCTTCCCATTACACTCATCGTAGGTTTCGTACAACTCTCGCTCGGGCTCGATGTCCAAGCACTTCAGAAACTCCCGCCGGAGGAGCAACTCGGCATTTTGACGACGTTGTTTTTGCCGCTACTGGTGTCGATTCCCTTATATCTGCTCGCGTATCCTCTTTGGAACGCGGCGACGGTTCACGGCATCGCCTCGATGTATGTTTCCCGGCCGACGACGCTCGGCGAGTGTATTAAGTCGGGCCTAAAGCGCTGGTTTCCCCTGGTCGGAACTCTCTTCCTGACGGGCCTCGCCGTCGCGCTCGGCATCCTGTTGCTCGTCATTCCCGGGCTCATCTTCTCCTTCTGGTTTGCGCTCGCGCAACCGGTCGCCATCCTCGAGGGAACCAGCGGCGGCACCGCCATGGGCCGCAGCAAGCAACTCATGAAAGGAAACATCCTTAAGCTATTCATCGTGTTCCTCGTCGTCGGGGTGATTAATCTCGGAGTCGGCATGATCGGGGGATTGGTCACGCAGCCGTTCGTCAGCCTGATCGTGCAAGCGGTCCTCTCCGGCGTGACGCAAATTTTAGGCGCGGCGGTGCTTGTCGTGTTCTACTTCTCCGCGCGCTGCGAGCATGAAAACTTCGATCTGCAAATGCTGGCCGCTTCGGTCGACGACGAGGCCCCGGCCGGTCGCTAACTCCGAGCAGCTCGCCACTTTCGCCGCCCGACGGTTTCGCGTCGGGCGGCGGTTTCCTCGTCGTTCCTCTCCGCAGCACTTCGCAAGATCGGGCAACACTCCGTGGAACGATTCGCCCTAGCGGCGCATGCTCCGAGCGAAGTCCGCGCGAAGGCGGCGGAGATCGTCGCTCGCGACGAATACAAGCTCGAAGCGGTGAAGGGGGATGCGACGTGGCACCTCGACATCCTGAGCGAGCTCATCTATTGGATCCTCAAGCCGTTTCGCTGGATCTTCAGCCTCACCGAAGGGCTGCCCGAGGCGCTGCGCTGGGTCATCGTCATCGTGCTCGGCGTGCTGCTGCTGCTGATCACATCGCATATCGTCTATTCGATCTTCCAATCGCTCGACAACCGCAAGCGCGTCGCGAGCCTCACGGATAAAAATGCGCATCGCCGCCTCGACCCGCGCAAGCTCGAAGGGCTCGCCGACGAAGCGGCCGCGCAGCGCGACTTCATCACCGCCGTTCGGCTGTTGTTCCGAGCCGGCGTGTTGCGCCTCGAGCAGCAGGAGAACAAGCCCCATCGCCCTGGCACGACGAACCGCGAGCTGTTGCGACGTTATCAGAAGCAACCTGCGCTCGGAGACCTGCTCCGGCTGTTCGTCGACATGATCGATCGGAAATGGTACGGCGATGAAGTCTGCACCGACGGCGACTACGCCGCTTGCCGCTCTGCGCACGACGATCTCTGCCGCCTGACCCGAAGGAAGCCCGATGTTCACGGTGCGTAGTGCCATCGTCGCGTCCGTCGTCGTGCTCGTCACGTCGTTGGTGCTCGGCATCGTGTCGCTCTCCCGGCCTCCCGATTCCGATGGCCTCTCCACCGACACCTACGGCACGCGCTGGCACGGGCTGCGCGCTACCTACGAGCTGCTCGCCGAGCTCGGTGTGCCGCTCGATCGGCGCGTCGCGCCGCCCCCTGCCGACCTGCCGCTGCCGACCACGCTGGTTTTGTGGCTACCGAACGACGAGCTCGTCTCGGCGGAGCCGGCCTATCTCGAACGTCTTCTGCCGTGGGTCGAGCAGGGAGGTCGCATCGTCGTCGCTCCGGCTCCGAGCGACCAACCCACGGTCAAAATCTTAGCGGCGAAGAAGTCCACCGACGTTCTCACGCTGCTCGGGCTCGGCGGCGTGCAACTCGCCGGCCGCAGCGCGCTGGAAATCGCCGGCCTCGCCGCCACGGACGGAATCGACGAGCAAGATGAATCGGAGCAAGCGTCGGGCAGGCGCACGCGCATCCGTCGCGGCGCGGAGCAAGCTTGGAAAGACGTGCAAAACCCGCGCTCGATTCCGTTCGATACCGTCGCCGTGAAAGGGACGGGAAACTTGAAGGAGACGTTGGCTGGCGTTGAGCGGATCGTGTTGCCGCACGAATCGACGAGCGATCTCGCCTTCAACGACTCGCTCGAATCCGCCGCCGGGCTCCTCCGCTACACCGCCGCCGACAAGACCGAGCGCATTCTCGCAGCGTCGTTTCAGCGCGGCCGGGGCGAGATCGTCGTCGTCGCCGAGTCGTCGCTCGCGATGAACGTGAAGCTCGCGGAGAGCGACAACGCCGTCTTCGCCTACGCCCTGCTCACCGACGGCGGCAAGCGGGGCGTCGTGTTCGACGAGTTCTATCACGGGCTCTCCGTGCGCGGGAATCCGTTGTGGTTGCTCACGCAAAGCCGCTACGCCGTCTTCTCGCTGGTCGGCAGCGCGTTGATCGGGCTCGTCATCCTGCGGCGCGGGATGCTGCTCGGTCCGCCGTTGGAAACCTTGCCGAAGTCGCGCCGCACGCTCGGCGAATACGTGGAAGCGATGTCGCGATTCCTGCATCGCGGCCGGGCGAGCACCCCGTTTCTGCTGGCCGAAGTGCGCGGCGGTGTCTTACGCCTGCTCGCCGAACGCTATAATCTCGGCGCCGGCGAACCGACGCCCGAAGCGGTCGCCGGTGCGATCGGTCGGCGCGCGCCTGCCGAAGCCGAGCGCTTTCGCGCAGCCCTCGGCTCGCTCGACGCCGCGCAAGCTCGCGGCAAATCTTGTTCTCAATCCGAAGCCCTGCGTGCGATACAAGGAATAAGCCGTTGTCTTTAGATCAGTTTTATCAAGCCGTTCGTTCCCAAATCGCGAAGGTGGTTTTCGGGCAAGATGAAGTCGTCGATTTCGCCCTGGCGGCCCTCTTCAGCGGCGGCCATGTCTTGCTCGAAGGGCCGCCGGGAGTCGCTAAGACGCTCCTTGTGCGCACGATCGCCGCGTCGTTGGATTTGAACTACCGCCGCGTGCAGATGACCCCCGACTTGCTGCCGAACGACATCACCGGCTCGTCGATCTTTCGCCAAGACGCGCACCAATTCGAGTTCCGTCAGGGCCCGATCTTCGCCAACTTCGTCTTGGCGGATGAAGTGAATCGCGCCTCGGCGCGCACGCAGTCGGCGTTGCTCGAAGCCATGCAAGAGCTCTCCGTCACGCACGACGGCACGACCCACAAGCTGCCCGATCCGTTCATCGTCTTCGCGACGCAGAACCCGATCGAGCAAGAAGGAACCTATCCGCTGCCGCTCGCGCAGCTCGATCGGTTCATGTTCAAGGTGCTGGTCGGTTACCCGTCGGACGAAGAAGAGCGCCGCGTGTTGAACGAGCATCATGCCGGCGGCGGCTTGTCCGACCCGAAGCGGATCGGCGTCCTGCCGGTGATGGGAGCCGATCAGATTCTCGCGGCTCGTCAAACGATTCGCGAAACGCATGTCCGGCCCGAGGTCACGGCCTATGTGCAACAGTTGCTCGCCGCGACCCGTCGCGACGATGCGTTCGCCGTCGGCGCGAGCCCTCGTTCCGGGTTGATGTTGCTGATGGGTGCGAAAAGTTTGGCCCGCTTCGCCGGCCGCGACTTCATCACCCCCGACGATATTCAAACGGCCTTCGTTCCCGCGCTGCGCCACCGCGTGGTCCTCGACCCGACGGCCGAGCTAGACGGCACGACGACCGACGAAGTGCTCGGGCAGCTGATGGAAACCGTGGAAGTCCCCCGATGATGTCGAGTAGCACGCCAAGCCGTCGCCCGCCGAACGTGCGGCCGGTGCGCGCGAAGCGCGGAGCCGCGCTCGGACCCCTCGCGCCGCCGAAGTGGGTTGCCGCTCGCCCGTGGGTCGGCATCCGGCCGGGAGTGAATCTCGTCCGCGCGGCGATCGGGCTCGGCGGTCTTGCGAGCGTCTATTTGTTGTTCCCGTTGCCGCCGCTGTTTTGGTCGATCGTCGCGTCGGCCGTGGCGCTCGTCGTCGCCGCGTTCCTCGAAATTCGCCGGGTGTTGTCGCGGTTCCGGAGTCTGCGCGTCGAGCGGGCGCTGCCGAACGTGATCGGCAGAAATCTCCCGTTCGTGGTCGCGTGGCGCTTGGCGAACGACGGCCTCGAGCCGATCCACGGCGAGCTGCGCGACGTCGCTCCCGCGCACGCCGAGCCCCGGTTCATGGTCCCGCCGTTTCGCTTGGAGCCGCAAGCGGGCGAGTCGCAAATCGCGCAAAGCTTCCGCATCCCGATCCGGGGTCGGCACACGTTCGGCCCCCTCTGGATTCGCTTGCACGGCGACCTCGGCCTGATCGAGATTCAGCGCGAGATCGATTCCGGCAACGTCATCAAAGTCTTGCCGGAGAAGTTCGCCTCGCGCGAGGAGCTGATGAAGGATGAAGGAGCCGCGCAAATGCTGCTCGATAAAAACGTCCGGACCCGGAGCTTCGGCGTCGGGACGGAGTTCGAGTCGCTCGTCGAGTTTCGCGAGGGAGACGATCCGCGCCGCATCGATTGGCGCACCACCGCCCGCTTGCGACATCCCGTCGTGCGGCGCTTTCAGATCGAACGGCATCGCGATGTGATGGTCGTCGTCGATTGCGGACGCTTGATGGGAGCCGAAACAGATCGGGGAACGAAACTCGATTGCGCGATCGACGCCGGCTTGATCCTCGCGCGCACGGCCTTGCAAAGCGGCGATCGTTGCGGCTTCGCTCTTTACGACGACGAGCTTCGCGGCTACCTGCCGCCGGTGTCGGGCGTGCCGTCGTTGCAGGCCCTCGCCGAAACGGTGTACGCCGCGAAGTCGGAATTTCGCGAGTCGGATTTCGGGCCGATCTTCTCGGCCTTGCAACTGCGGCAGGCGAAGCGATCGTTGTTGATCGTCATTTCCGATATCGTCGACGTCGAGACCTCGGCGCAGTTTCGCGCTTCGTTGGCCCAGCTGAGCAAACGGCATGTCGTGTTGCTCGCCGCGCTGCGTACGCCGATGCTCGACCGCATCGTGCGCGAGCCGGTCGAGACGATGCTCGACGGCGCGAAGAAGGCCGTGACGTTTCGGATCGTGCGCGAGCGGGCCCTCGTCATGCAATCGCTCCGGCACGCGGGCGTCTTCGTGCTCGATATCGAACCGAGCAAGCTCACCGTGCCGCTGGTAAACCGCTTCGTCGAGCTGAGAGCGAAGAACTTGCTGTAGCGTCGGCCGTGTCGAGCAGCAGCGCGATTTGTTGCGGCGAGAGTTGCTTTGCCGCTCGTTCGCGCAGTAAACCGTGCCAGATGAACAGCGCCCAGAAGACCGCGGAACCGCCGGCGAACCAAAGCCGCGCGGCCGTCGAAAGGTGGCTCTGCCGCAAGAAGCTTTCGATGATCGCCGCGGCGAACAACATGCAAAGCGCGCCCATCGCGGTCGTGCCGGCTTCTCCGCCGGCGACGCGCAGCGCTTCCGCGCGGGTCTGCAAGCCCGGCGCGAGCACCGCCCTGCCGAGAATGAAACCGGTGCCGCCGCAAAGGATGATCGCGCCGAGCTCCGTCACGCCGTGCGGCAAGATCCAAGCCCACATTTCGAGATCGATTCCCGCGCGCACGTGAATCGCGACGAACACGCCGAGCACCATGCCGTTGTAGATCATCAAGAGCGCCGTCGGCACTCCGACGAGCACGCCCGAGGCCATCGCCAAGATGCCGACCTTGAGATTGTGCGTAAACAAAAACGAGGCGAAGAGGAACTTCCGGCCTCCCCCTTGGTCGCGCCCGTCGCGCAGTCCTTCCAAAAGTTGTTCATGGGTCGAGCCGGGTTGACGAGGATCGGCTTGCGGCCAAAGCGCGTAGGCTGCGAGCGGATCGGTCATCGAAGCGAAGTAGGCCAGCCAAGCGCCGCCGATCATCAACACGGCCGAGAGGACATGGCACCGCCAGTTGCGCGCGATCGAGCGCGCGATGCCGTCGAGCAAGAGCGTAGCCAGTCCGGTCAGCATCGAACGTCGCGGCGGCAGATAGATCAGGCTATGCGCCGAAGCCGTGAGGCTGTTGAGGTAGGTGATCAAGCGGGTGTCGGTGCTGCGCGTCGAGGCTTGCGCGAGGTGGATCGTCGTCCGACGGTAGAGCACGTCCAACCGGCTGAGCTCTTCGACCGACATCGAACGGAGCGACTTGCGCCCTTTTCGCACGAGCGCTTCGAGTTCGTTCCACGTCGGCTTGTTCCGCGCGAGAAAACCGCTCATACTCGATCCCTCACCGCAAAAAGTCTCGACCCGAACATCAGAGTCCGTCGCATGGCGCCGCAGGTCGAATACGAAACTCCGGAAAACGTCCGGCTCTCTTACAAGCCGGCCGGTTTGGGAACCCGCTTCACGGCTTGGTTCTTAGACACGATCATACTGCATGTCGGACTGTTTTTCTTCATGATCGCGTTGGTGTTCGTCGCCGCGTCGCTCGACGGCATCCTCCGCGACTGGTTTCGCGACCTCGATCGGTATTTCAAAACCGAAGGGAAAAGCGATCCCCAAACGGTCGGGCTCATCATCATCGGCATCGCGATGTTGTTTTGGGGCTTCGGCAGTTTCGTTTACTTCGGCTTTAGCGAACTTTTGTTGCGCGGGCAAACCATCGGGAAGAAAGCCGCGAAGATTCGGGTCGTCAAGCTCGAAGGCTTCGCGCTGGATGCCGTGAGTATTTTCGTGCGAAACATTTTTCGCGTCGTCGATCATTTTCCGTTGCTCTGGATCGTGCCGCTGCTGTCGTCGCGCTCGCAGCGGTTCGGCGATATGGCCTCGGGCACGATCGTCGTCAGCGACGAGCCGCAAGAACTGAGCGAGATCCGCACCCGGCTCGCGAGCCTGACGACCGCCGAGGCTCGCTACCGTTTCGATCACGCGAAGCTCGGACGTTTGAAGCCCGGCGACATCGACGCGGTCGAGCGGATCTTGGAACGGTGGACGACCATGAGCGCCGCCCAGCGGCAACAGATCGGCGAAGGGATGGTCGGCGCGCTCTGCCGGAAGATGCAAGTCGACGAGCCGCCGCCGGAAGATCGACGCGTCTTTCTGGAAGACCTGCTGGCCGCGGAATTTCGCCGCCAGGATCGCCAGTTGCGATAAGCCGGACGTCGCCGTCGGGCTACTTTTGCTTGAGCGTGATCACGCCGTCCCAGCCGCGCGGCGGTTCGGCATGGTGTTCCAACAAGTAAGCGATCAGAAACTCTCTGACTCGGTCGTGCGTCGGAAGCTCGTAGAGAATCTTCAGCGCGTCCGACCAATTCCCTTCGACGACGGCATCGGCGGCGCTTTCGAATAAGCCGATCTGCTCGTTGCTCACGGCTCCTTCTTGGTTCGCCGCCGGCAACAGCTCGGCGATCCACAACGGATCGTCCATGCCCGCCGGCCTGACCTTCGCCACTCGCCGCACGCGCGCTTCCTCTGGCGGCATCGTCCGGCGCACGTAATCGGCCGTCGCTTCATCGATGAGAATGTTGGCTCGTAAATGTTTCGTCATCGTTTCCAAACGACCGCCGAGATTGACCGCGGGTCCGAAGACGCCGACCTTCGCTTGTTGCTGCGGTCCGATTCGTCCGGCGATGGCGCGACCGTGGGCGATGCCGATGCCGACGCGAAAATCGGTCAGCACGTGGTTCGAGTCGCGGGCCGCGGCCATGAACTCCGCCGCGATCTCGAGCGCCGTGCGGCAGGCGGCCGCGGGATCATCGCTCGAGCCGGTGGGCCAGCCCCAGAAGCCGAGCGCAGCGTCACCTTGGAAATCGGCGATGATCCCTTCGTGCCGCACGATCGCATCGGCCATGACTCCGAGCGCCGTGCCGATCCGTTGGAGCAAGTCGTGCAATTCGCGGCGGGCTCGCTCGGCGCGGCGCGAGAAGCCGCGCACGTCGCAAAACAGGACCGTCACGTCGGCTTCGCGCGGCGCGAGCACGTCGTCGCTGTGCTGGTTGCGCAGCGCTTCGACGACGATCGGCGAGAAATATTGCGACATCGCTCCTTCTCGCCGTCGGAGTTGCTGCGATTCGCGGATCGAACCGAGAAACTCCGAGAGCAACTCGGCGAACTTCACGTCCCCCTTCAAGTCGGCCGCCTCGCGCGGACCGCGACCGAGCAGGTTGGAATCGAACGCGCCGCTCACATACAGACACCAACCCTCGCTCCCCGGATTCGACACCGGAACGCAGAACGCCCAGTCGAGGCTCGTCGACAGCGTGACGCTCGGGTCGGCCGCGTTGTTGAAGATGTGCAAAATGCTGCAATGCCCTTGCAGCGCCGAGCGGAGCAAGGTGCGGCTCGGCAGCGTGCGCACATCGGCTGCGCGGCTCGCACTTCTTAAGAAGACCGGGCGATCGTAGTCGCGCCGCGCGGGATCGGCCCCGACGTTCACCACCACCGCGATCGAAGCCGAGCGAATCGTCGAGAGCAAGAACTCGGCCAGCTTTTCGGCCGAGGCTTCGGAAGTCATGCCCGAGGCGATCAGGTCGGGAAGTTTCGCCAACTGCTCTAGGCGGCGCTCGGCGTCGACGAACGCGAGTTGATGTAGCTCCGAGCGCGAGAACGTAAACTCGCAGACGCTCGACAGGCCCGCGACCGATTCTTCGTCGGGCTGAATGGTGAACTTCGTCGAGCCGATCGTGAACTCTTCGCCCGGCGATAACGTCAGCTCGCGCACCTTCCGCCCGAAGTACAGTAGCGGGTTGCGAGCCGAATCGAGACAGCGCACCCGCAGCTCGCGACTATTCCACACCACCTCGGCATGCTCGCGCGAGATGTGGGCATCCCAGGGGATCGCCCAGCCGTTGCGCGGCGCGCGGCCGATGCAGACCGGTTGCTCGAGCGGCAACGTCTCGCGCAAGAAATGATGAGCATCTAAGCCGCAGATCGTAAGCGTAGCCATGAAAGATAATCGTCGAATTGCGGCGGAACGCGAGTCGCGTCGAACTACTTCTGCTCTATGTCTTTTTCTATGCCTTGCTTTGGGCCCTGCTCTAAATTCTTCTTCTCGAGGAGATGCATCAGACTCCAGTCGTTGCGGGCGTCGAGCGGTTGAAACGCGCGATCGAAATACCCGCGCGGTTTGTCGCTCCCGTGGTAGCGGTGGCAAGCGACGCAATCGGATCGAGCGCCGACGGCACCTCCGGCGACATGCGGCGTGTGGCACTTCGCGCAACTCGCGTAGCCGTCGATCATCACTTGGTCATGGTCGAGCGTCGGCGTGCCCGGCTTCCACGCCGCGCCGGCCGCGGCATGGCAACCGACGCACGCTACCGATCGGTGCGCGCGATGGTCGAAGCTCGCGTTCTTCAACCACACCGAGGGAACTTCGGTGCGCATCGGCGACGACTTCAGCGGCGAGGCCGCGGCGTCTTGCGGAAACTCGTGGCATTGCACGCACCGATCGCGCAGCATTTGCTCGGCGCGCGGCAAATGCTTTTGAATCCACGCGGCCGTCTCGGCGGTTTCTTCCTTCGGGCGCTTGCCCGGAAAGCCGAAGCCGGTTTCGTCGTTCGCATCCGGCGACTTCGCCTTCACGGCGAGAAAGCGATCGACGATCGCCCCCTTCACGGCCCGTTCCATTTGCTCGGGCCCGAGGCCGTGCGGCATGAGCTCCAGCTTCGCGTCGACTTCGGCGACCGGCGCATAGGTTTGCGCATGACACGCGGCGCAATGCCGCTCGAAGTTGACGGGCTGCATGTAGTCGCCGTCGTTGGGCAACTGTGCGCCGGTCGAGACGGATTCGTGGCACGACGCGCATTCGAGCTTTAAGATCCCGGCCGCGCCGACGGCATACGCCGCGTAGTCGGCCCGATGTTGCTCCGGTAGATCGCTTAGTTTCTTGGGCAACTCGCGATCGTTTTCCAACAGCTTCTGCCCGAGCGCCATGTGGCGCGCGTGAGAGAATTTCAAATGACCCGGATCGGGCCCCGCCAACGCCTTGAACTCCGGATGCCCGACGGCGAACGAGTCGATCGCACCGGCGGCGAACGGCGCAGCGCGGTCGACGAGTCGGATGTCGCGTGCATGCGCGTCGACATCGCGATGGCAGTTGGTGCAGTTGCCGTCGGCGACGAGCGTTAGTTTCGCGTCGAGCCCGCGGTGCTCTCGATGGCACGCGGAGCAAGCTTGCTCTTCGGTCTTGAGGTTCGTGTGGTGTGCGCCGCCGCTGTGGCACTGTTGACATTGAATCACGCCGTGCCGACTCGGACCGCCGAAGAGCGCAAATGATTCGCCGCTCGTCGGCTCGAACGGCTTGTGGCACGCCGCGCATTGCTTGTCCCACATGGCATGTACGGACGCGACGGGCCCGGGCGAATGCTGCTTGGAATCGGCGACGAGCCCGAAGGCGGCCCAACCTCCGAACAGCAGCACGGCGACGACGGTCAGGATGAGCTTGATGCGATCGACCGGGTCGGCGCGGCGATAGTAGGTGAGCGGAATGCGCTCGACGCGCATCTTGCTCGCATACTTCGACGGGTTGTCTTCGGCCGGATTCTGTGCCATGCGTCGGTTGCTTGATCGCCCTCGAAAAGATTCGCCCTAGAGATACTTTAACGCCACGAAGATATGCACCGCCAGCAAAACGAACAGCGCCGCCGACAACGGCAGATGCAGCCAGAGCCAACTATGCAGCCGAAAGAACCATTTCGATTGCAGATCGAACTGGCGGCGCTGACGGCAAAGGTCTTCGAGCGAGTCGACCGCGATTTTCGCTTCCGGCTCGACGGCCGCTTGCAGGTCGGCGAAAAAGCGCGCGGAATAGGTTTGATCGGCCAATCGCGACCGGCTCTTGCGACCCTTCAATAGGTAGTCGACGATCACGTCGTAGAACGTGTCGCGCAGCAAGCGTCCGTCGTTCAACACACCGATGGCGCGACGCGTCTCCAGCACGACGCCGCGCACCGCGCCGACGCGGCGCATCTTGCTCACCACGGCGCCGTCGTTCCCACGATTGCGCCGATTCGGAAACACGAACCGCGAACGATTCTGCGGATCGGGCCCGCAGAGCGCGAGGATCATGTCTTCGGCGTCCCAAGCGTGGCGCTCGGAGACGTGACCGATTTGCGAATGGATGGTTTCGGCGGGAACCTCGTCGAGCAGAATCTTGGGAATGATCTGCTGCGCCACGACTCCATACACACCGCTGACGATGACGATGGAGAAGACGACGACGAGCGTGCTCGTGAGCGGCCCGCCCAAGACGAAGCCGGTATGCAAGACGGCGAACGGCACGCAGAGCAGGCCGAGCCAAATGTGCGCGCGCAGCCAAGCCTGAGCGCTGCCGATGCGCCAAGCGCGCACCTTCTTGCGCGGCCACAGCAGCATCTCGAAGACGATGATCAGTGCGCCGACCGTGCCGTAGATCAAGCCGATCGGGCTGCCGCCGCCGGGGAGCTCGACCGCTTGCGAAGCCGCGCGGACATAGAATCCGACCGCCGTCAGAGTCGCGACGACGACGAAGATGATCCAGTTACGGTGGCGAGCGAAGTCGCGATAGATGAGCAAGGTGCCGGTTTCTCGAACAGGACGGCGAACCAACTTCGTCGATGCCGACCACGAGCGATGCCCGCCGCCGGATCGACACGCTGCGAACAGGCGCGGCTCGATTCGAAAGCCGGCTCGCAGCCAGTATCGACCATGCATAGGGGCTATGTCAAATACGCGGCTCGGTTCGCGCTGCCTCGCGCGGTTAGCGCTCCGGCAGACCTGCTTCTCGTCGCCGGTTCGAAGTCGGGCCCGCGTTCGGGTTCGGCGGCAGGGCTTCGAAATTCAGATAGTCGTAGTGGCGCGGATCGAACGGATCGTCGCTCACGCTCCAGAGCCGGTTGCGATGCAAGTACATCCGGTGCTGATCGACGGCGCTGAGCGGACCCGCGCCGACCCGACCGAACACCGAGATCTGATTTCCCGACTCATCAACGGCCCGATCGCGGTCGACCCCTTTGGAGATCGCCAAGGCGCGGCCGCCGCGCGGCAGGCAATACGTCGCGATCAGCTCCGGCGTCGGCCGTGGGCTGAAGCCGTCGTTGCCCGGCGTCTCGGGCGAGGTCAGCTGCACGATGCGCATCCCGTTGTGGCCGTCGGCGAGATAGGCGAACTCGCTCACGTAGGTGATGCCGAGCTTCACGTCGTTGAGGTCGTTGATGCAGCCGCCGGCATCGAACACCTGATCGATGAACGCCGCTTCGGGGTTCGTAATATCGACGATCACCAAGCCCTGCGCACCGGCCGCGATGTAGGCGTAGGTGCGCGCGAGGTAGATGTTGCGCGCGTCGCGCAGCGGGAGCATCGCGCGCGGAACCGGATGGGCGAGGTCCGTCATGTCGAGCACCGTGATGCCGCGCCGATCGCAAACGAAGCCGTAGCGAAACTGAGCCTGCATCGCGCGCGGCTCATCGAACACGGCCGAGCCGAGCACGGTTTCGATCTGCGGACACTTCGGATCGGCAAGCGATACGACCACAAGGCCCGCATCGCAGCAGAGGTAGGCATATGTGCCGACGATCGTGATGCTGCGGGCGCCGTTGAGGATGCCGTGGGGGTTGAACGTAGCTTCGCGCTTCACGAAGTTGTTCAGCGGGTTGCCGTCGAGCAATGTTCCCGCGCCGACGACGATGAGCCCTTCGTAGCGATCCGCGACGTATATGTTCGCATACAGTCCGTGAACTTTCGGCTCGCGATTGGCGGGATCTTGATTGCGCGTCGGGTCGGGTGCGATGGTCGTCGGTGCAGCGACGGCCGTAGCGAACTTCGTGTTGACGAAGAACCGCTGGCCGACCGGAGAAACCGGCGCCGAGGAGACCCGTTGCGAGAAGCCCTTATCGTCGACGAACGCGATGTCGAAGATCCGGAGCCCTCCTTCGCCGCACGCGGCGTAGAGATACTCGCCGCGAGCTTGCAGGTTCAAGACTTCTTCTTGCCTGAGCGGATGCAGCAGCGTGTCGGAGACATCGCGCGCGGAATGGCGATGCCCGTGTTCGAGCAACTTGCCGCGGGCTTGATGTTGTTGGAATCGCTCGGGGAAAGCCAAGCTTTGCAGATGGCTGCCGAGCACGGCTTGCGGCTCGTCATTCTCCGTCGCAACGACGCCGTGGAACCCTTCTTCGCCGGCCGCGACCCAACAGTAGCGTCCGATGAAGTTGACGTAGTTCGTTCCTTGCATCAGCAATTGCGCCATGATGGCGTTGTTGTCGTTCTTGTTCGAGACGTGGCAATCGCTGCACATCTTCGTTTCGTTGGTGCCGGGCTTATAGTTCGCCAGCCACTCGGCCAAGGCCGCGGGATCTTTCGGCGGCGTGTTGCCGCCGCGTACCGTATGCGGCACGTTGGTGCTGAAGGCGATCCCGCTCATGCCGTCGGACGAGATCGTTTGTTGCTGAACGTAGATCGACTCGCGGTTGTTGTTGTACGAGCCGACATGCACGGCGCACGACGAACGAACCGGCCCGATGCGGTTGCCGGTCACGTCGCCGTCGTGAGCGAGCATGAACACGTCGTCGCGCAAGGTTTGGAAGTTGTACGAGACGATGTTGCGCGAAACGTCTCCCTCGTTGTGCAAGCTCGGGAGTTTCTTATTGGCCTTCTGCGGCAAGTGGCAGCCGAAGCAGCTCGTATTCCACGACGAGTGGCAAGCGATGCAGCTCATCTTCTTGCTCTGATGCGCACATTGATTCTCGCGCGGCATGCCGCCCCACTTGATCTTCGCGTCTCCCTCGGCCGCGTCGGGTGCGGAATCGTCGAACGTGCGCACCGTCTTGGCGTGGTGCGAGCGCGGGTTGTAGTGTTCGCTTTTCGTATCGATCGTGTCGATCGTCTGCACGATCTCCCAACGGAGGTTCGTCTCGACCATCGAATTCTGGAAGACTTTGTTTCCTTCGCGCTCGAAACGCTTCCGGCCGTTCGGAGTTCGCATCAGCTCCAAGTTGCGGCCTCCTTCGACCGACGAAGTGTCCGAAGCCGGGCCCGACGTGCGGAGGAACGAGTCGACGAGCTTGTCTCCTTCGAGCTTCTGAAACGGCCGGCGATCCATCGTGCCGTGGCAATCTTCGCATTGAATCTCGACCGCCGCTCGGACCTCTCCGTAGAGTTTCGTATTGCCGTGCGAGTCTTGCTCGAAGTGGCAATCGACGCAGTGCATCCCTTTTTCCAAATGGATGTCGAGCAAGTGGACGGGAATGTTATCGCGTTGCGGCGGCGGAGCTTTCGTTTCGTCGATCGCGTATTGCTTCCGCGACAGCTCGGGCACGGCGATCGCCGCGCGCAGCATTTCGTTCGTCGGCTCGGGCAACACTTCGCCCCGATGATCGAGTATGCGCCCACTGCGATCTTTCTTAAACACCGCGCGGAAGACCCAGCCGTGGCCGTGATAATCTGCGAACTGCGTGTGGCGCGTTTGCGTGTTCAGATCGGTGACGTTTGCTAAGAAGTCCGGATTCGACCATAAGCCGCGCGCCGCGGCTTCATCCGGGTTCGACATCTGCGACTCCGAAAGCTGCTGACTCGTGAGCTGCTTACCGACCTTCGGATACATCAACTCCCCGTCGGTTTCTTCGTCCCACCATTGATAACCGGTGAAGCTGTTCAACACCGTCGTGCCGGGATGGATGTGGCAGACGATACACTGGCTCGTCGGAATGGAGTTGCCGGGCGCGAAGCGGTGCATGATCGGATGGCCCGACTCGCTCGGCGAGATCGTCGGATCGGGAGTCGCCGTGCGACCCATGTTGCCGAACATCGCATAAGGGCCCGAGTTCACCGGCGAGCGATCGTTGGCATAAGGCACGTGGCACGCCGAGCAACCGCTCGAACGGAAGTCGCCGGGATGATCGTTCGTGCCGAGGAAGTTGAGCGTCGGGTCGAGCAGCCGCGTTTTTTGCAGACCGAGGAATGTCGGATCGGTTCGGTTCTCGGTTCCTAAGCCGCGGTTGCTGAGCCGCGCTCGAGGCTTGCCGGGAACTTCCAACGGTTCGGGAATGCCCGTGTCTAACCGAAATCTGCCGCCGCGCTCGAAGATGCGCAGCACGTTGCCCGGCTGCGAGATCTCGAACCTCGGCAGCGGTTCCAGATACGGCAACACTCCCTTCTTCTCGATCTCTTCTTGCGTCGGCGGCGGAACGGTTTGCAGGCGCTGAGGCGACCCGCACATGCTGTAGCTTTCGCCGTAGACGGCGCGCTTGTTGGGAACGGCACCGTTGTTGTAAAGCGCAGCGCCCCAGAGCATGCAGCCGTGCGTCATCATGCTCTTGCGAACGGCGAGCACTTCCTGCGCATGGCAAGCGCCGCAACTGATGTGGGCGACGCGCAGATCGCCGGGATTGACGAAGCGAATGAACTCCGGCGACTCATGGTTGAGCAGCGCATAGGAGCGGACGGGATTTCCCGCCGTCGGCCACGCTTCGGGAAATCGCGCGCCGACATGACCTCGTTCCTTGGTCGTCGCCGAGGCATCGCCGCCGTGGCAATCGGTGCAGCCGAGATGCACGGTCGCCTTGGCATGCATATCGCCGACGCCGTGATGACACTGGATGCAGCCCATCGATTTGTCGGCCGCTTTTTCCACCGTCTGCTTGACGAGCTCTTCCGCGGAGAAGCCCGGCGGAAAAGGAAACGGATCGGTCTCGGCCACCGGCGGAACCGTTTCCGCAGGGACTTCGGCCGGTGCTTTGAAGCTCGGCAGCGCGCCGAAGAGCGTCGGGCGCGCGGGAACCGCAGGAGGCTCCGCGCCGTTGCCCGAGCCGGAGCGAAAGATCAACGTCCCGACGACCGACATGCAGACGACGAACAGCAACGCCAAGCGGATGACGAGCGAGCGCGACGTCGAGGAGTCGAACGTATCGTTCGCTGACGAAAACCGATTGCGCATGCTCCATCCTTGTCGCGGCAAATCGCTCGTACGGGGACCGGCGAATGGAGCTTGTAGTCGATCCCCCGAAATGCGTCAATCTCATGCACTGAAGCCGCGCCATTGCCGGCAACGCCGCCGCGCGCGAAGCACCGCCGGCATTCGCAGCTTCGAGCGCGGAAGATCAGCCGCGCGAAACGGCCGTCGGGCTGACGAGCTGCAACAGCTCTTGCCCGCTCATGCGAAATGCCGCGTTGTGCGGACAGGCGTAGACGCAGCTCGTCGCTTGGCTTGCCGGCACCACGTCGCGACACAGATCGCACGTCGTCGCTTTCTGCGCCTTGATCGACGAGCCGTTCTCGAGCGGGTGCATGTTGATGTTGCCGTACGGACAGTTGCTCGCGCACAGACCGCAGCCGATGCAATGGTCTTCGATCACGATCTCGAGCGAGAGATCGGAGTTGTCGCGCGGTCGACGATGGATCGCATCCACAGGGCAGCCGACTAGACAATACGGATCCAAACAAGACCGACACGAACTCGCGACCAAGAACTTATCGAAGCGTAGCCCTTCGCGAATCAGCCGCGTTACCCCTTCGTGCGTGTCCGAGCAAGCGCGCGTGCATTCGTCGCAACGGGTGCAGCTTTCCAAGTCGAGCACCAGCAGCTTGTTCGCGTTGAACAAGCCTTGCGACAAGAACTGGTCGAGCGGTTGTTCGATCTTCGTGCGCGCGGCTTCGTCTTGAGCCAGCATGCGCACGGCGCTCTCGACGAGCAACTCCGCGGCTTGCGGAGAAGTCTGAATCAGTTGCCGAAAGTGCTCGCCCCGAATGCGCACGAGCTCGACGTCGTCCAATGCCGAGCAAGTCGCGGTGCGCACGCCCGACGTAAAGCCCGCCGGGAAATGCTCCGACGCGATCGCCTTCACGCTCGACAACAGGCCGATCTCGCCGAAGCTTTTGCCTGGGCCGAGGTAATCGACCACGCGCGTCTGTCCGCGCACGGTCTGCGTTACTTTGACGAAGCCCAAGCGCACGAGATAGAAATGGTCGGCCGGTTCCCCTTGATGAAAAATCTCTTGGCCCGGATCGACATGCACGAGCTCGACGTTCTTGCGCAACAGCTCGATGCACCGATTGCGGGTCACGTCGTCGAACTGCTTGAACATCGGGACGCGCCGCAGCTGATCGGCCAACGCGTTGCGGCGATAAGCGCGATCGAGCAAGTTGCGCGCAGTCCGATCGCGCTGCAAGTAGAACAAGATGTTGCGATTGATCTCGAGCACTTCGCCGACGGTCTTCGCTTGCACGGTCGCCGAGCGCGGGTAGTGGCTCATGCACGTCATCTCGCCGACGATCAGATCGTCGCTCGTCGCGATCGCGACGACCTTGTCTTCATCTTCCGACTCGCGCTTGGCGCGCGTCGTCAGCTTGCCGAAGAAGCGGCCGAGGCCCGACGTCGGTTGCTTCTCCAACCTCGACGACGGCCGGACGCGAATCTCGAACTCGCCGTTGATGATGATGAACGCCGTGTTCCCGGGATTTCCTTGACGACATAAAACTTCGCCGGGCCGAACGCGTCGTCGTTGCACGGCGCCTGTGTTCCATTGCAGAAACTTGAACGGCACGCTCGAGAACAACTCGTACTTCTTGATCTCTTCGGCTTGCAAGATCTCGCAAGCCGTGTCGCCGTCGGCCGGTTCCTCTTCGTCCGCAGAAGGCGCGGGCCGCTGCTTGAACGTGAGCGCGTCGGTCGGACAACTCACCATGCATTCGCCGCACGACACGCAATTCGACGAGCCCATCGGGTCGTTGAGGTCGAAGCCGATGTGCGTCGAATAGCCTTTGCCGGCTCGGCCGATGATGTCGTTGTGTTTGACTTCCGTGCAAGCGCGCACGCACCGGTCGCACAAGATGCAGGCCGCGTGGTCGACGGCGATGAACGCCGAGGAGTCGTCTTGCTTTCGTTCCAGCACGCGCGAAGGAAACCGCGGCTCGCCGATCCCGAGCTTACGGGCGAGCGACATCAGTTCGTTGCCGTGATCGAGCGTCGAATCGCCGGACGTTGCGAGCGCTTTCCGCTGCACCGATTCGATTTGCGGCTTCGTCAAATGGTCGGCCACGAGCAACTCGGTCAACGTCGCGACGGACGAACGAATCCGTTCGCGCGCTTCTTCATTCGGAGAGTTCAACGTGTGAACTTCCATCGTCTCTTCCACGCGATGCTGACAAGCGGGGAGCAGCTTCCGCTCGCGTTGCACTTTGCCGCGCTTCACCTTCCAGATCTCGACCGAACAGAGCCGGCAGACCGCGACCGGATCGAGATGGTCTTGATGACAAAGAATCGGAATCGGGTTCTTATCGCCTAGCTTCTGCACGTAGAGCTTGCTCGTCGCATCGTAGATCGTCGTGGCGCGAGGAATCGGCCGACCTTGCGCATCGCGGCGGATATTGCCTTGCGCATCGGTCGCGGGCACGGCTTTCGGAACCGTTACCTCGCGCGAATCGATGACGATCGTGATCGACTTCTGCAAGTCGTCGGCCACGACTTGATCGAGGCGCACGAGTTGGCCGTCGATGTCGCGCGCGAAGAGGCTTTCTTCTTCGATGACGGTGACTTCGCGATTCCCGTCGCTCATAAAACTTCCACCTTTTCAATATCTCGCCGACGACCGGATCTCGAACCTAACTAGCTGCGAGCGAACGACGCGACATCTTCCGGGAAATACTTCAAAACCGACGTCAGCGGCTTCGGTGCGACGACGCCGAGGCCGCAGATGCTCGTCAGCTCCATGGCTTGCGCCAAGTCGGCAATGACCGGCTCCCACGATGCGGGCTTCGCGCGCGACGCGGCTTGGTTGCGAAACGAGGCCGCGATCTCGACCATCTTCTGCGTCCCGATCCGGCACGGCACGCACTTGCCGCACGACTCGTTCCGAAAAAACTCCAAACAGTTCAGCGCATGATCCAACATGTTCGAGCCCTCGGCATACACCATCATGCCGGCTCCGAGCATCAGGCCCATGTCGCGCGAGCATTGCAGGTCGAGGGGGAAGTCGCGAATGTCGTAAGTCGGGAGCTTTGTCGCCAGCGTCTTCTCGACGAACGATTTCGGCAGCTTCTCTTGCCAGCCGCGCGAAAGCTCGGCGAGCGGCAACGTGGCAGGCACGAAGCCGCCGGAAGGGCCCGACAGCGCGACCGCTTTGAGCTTCCCCGCCATGCCGCCGGCGAAATCGTCGATCAGCTCCCCGAGCGTGATGCCGCACGGCACTTCATACGCGCCGGGCTTGCGCACGTCGCCGCAGATCGAAAAGAAGCGGGCTCCGCGACAGCCGGGCCTACCGAGATCGCGATACCATGCGCCGCCGTGGATCGCGATCGATGGCACCCAAGCGAACGTCTCGACGTTGCTCACCAAGGTCGGCTTGTCGTAGAGTCCGTTCGTTTCGAGTTGCGGCGGTTTGTTGCGCGGTTGCGCACGGCGATCTTCCATCGCTTCGATCAGCGCGCTCTGTTCGCCGCAGATGTATCCGCCCGGACTCTCGAACACTTCCAGAAAGAACGGCCGACCGGAGTTGAAGACGTTGGCTCCGCAGGCGCCGAGCGCTTCGGCCCGATCGATCTCGTGCTGCACGGCTTCGATCTGTTCGTGGTACTCATGGCGAACGTAGACGTAGCCGCGCGTAGCGCCGGTGAAGAGTCCGGCCAAGATCATTCCTTCGACGATCAGATGCGGCGTGCGCAACAACAGCTCGCGATCCTTGAACGTGGTCGGTTCGCTTTCGTCGGCATTACAGACGATGAACTTTTGATCTCCGGCCGTGTTGCGCACGTCGGTCCACTTTTGATGGGCGGGAACTCCGGCACCACCCATGCCGCGCAGGTCCGAGTCCTTCAGCTGCGCGGCGAAACCATCGGCATCGGCGTTCGCCAAGAAGGCGCGCGCGGCACGATACTCCGGCTTGCCTTGGTACACATCGCAGAGCCAAGGTTGCGGCGCATGCCGAGCCTGGGAGTCGTCACGATCGTGAGCGGGTTTCGTTCCCGCGGCGATCGCCTTCGCCGTGTCGGCTAGGCGAGCCGCATCGCAGTTCACGTACAGCCGACCGTTCACCGTCGCCGCGACCGCACGATCGCACCGACCCAAACAGGAGACGGGCCGCACCGCGACGTCGCGCGAGCCTTCCGGAAATTGTCGTTGGAGTTCCTCGCGCATCAACTCGCCGCCGCGCAGATGGCAAGCCATGTCGTGGCACACGAGCACCTCGACCTTCGGGCCGGGCTCGAGGCGGAAGTGGGGGAAGAAGCTCGCGACTTCGTTCAGCCGGTAGAGCGGAGTGCCGAGGCGATGCGAGAGCTCGTGGAGTTCGTCTTTCGGCAAGAAGCCGTGTCGTTGCTGAATTTTATGCAACTCTTGGACGATCATCCGCGGTTCCGCGCATCGGTGACGTAAGACTAGACCTGAGCGCACACATCCTAAAGGCGGTTGAAGCCTTGGTCAATCAAAGGTCGTTTCAGGTGTAATACGCACTTGGAAAGCATAAGCGGTTAAGGGCTTCATTAGCGATCGAAGCACTATAGGCGTACGTCGATGGCTCTTAGAAAATCGAGCGGCGAAAGCCACTGCACGTTCAATGCAGTACAGGCGTCCGGCATCTTCGGCGGTCGAGTGCTTTTCGGTGGATTACTAGCCTTCCTTTCGTCCGTCACCAATACCGCCTTTTCGGCCTTGGCGCGTGCGATCACCCACGGATCGCTTGCGTTCGGCGCACCACCGGAGGCGGCGAAGTTTGGAAACCGAGACATGACCTCTTGCATTTGCCAAATCACGGTCTCATCAGGCGGTACGAACCATCGCTTTCGCGCCTTTGCCCAGCGATATAGTTCATCCTGCTGCATCGTTAACTCGTCGAGTACTTCCGCGCATGAGAACACTTCATTTGTTCCCATGAGAGTTTCCAGTTTAGTCCAGATGGCAGGAAACACATCTGGAGCATAATGACGATGCCAACCATTGATGAAGAAGCTTGTATCAAGGCAAAACAACTGAGCCACGTTCGCTACCCTTGCTTTCGCGGATGCACCATTGTCGGATACAATTTGCCAAGCAGTTTCGGAACGTGCTTAAGCGTTAACCCAATAAGGCCTGTCAATTGGCCACCATGGATTTCGCCTGTAGTGTACGCGGAGAGGACTGTTTTACAAAACGATTGCCCGTAGCGAGATAACGCGAATTCGTGACGCGGTATTGCTCCGCCCGATTTCTTTTGCGATTTGATTTTCAACAGTTTCCATGTCTTTCGCAACCAGTCGCGATCTGCGAAACCACATTCTACCAATCGAATTGCAATAACCTGTCGGCTGACCTTGTATCTAGTTGCTAACTCTCCAAGAAATATTATGCCTCGACTTTGCCAATTACTTGGAACATATTGAACGAAATCGTCGCAAGGAACGATTATCTCGGCGGCAACCGTGTTGCAAAACTTCTCGATACGATTCTTAGCCGATCTAACTACTCCTTCTTTTCCGCCTGCGTCGATCGTTGAAATGCCGAGCGCTAAGTGAACTAGTTCGTGCAAGAGCGTGAATGTTCTAGAAGCAGTTACAAAACTTCGTGTTGCTAGCTAAACGCTCTTCGATCGGGCTTCGTATCAGTGGAAAAGGAGTCCGCTGATGCCGAATCGATCCCGCTGTGATGCGGGGTCCAGGATGGAACCCGAGAGTTGTCCGACG
>JAIOPP010000056.1 GCA_021413845.1 Planctomycetia bacterium
CGACCTTCACCACCTGGAAGCGGCGTGCCAGGGCGGGGTCGCGTTCCACGTATTTCTTGTACTCGGCCCAGGTGGTGGCCGCGATGGTCCGCATCTCGCCGCGCGCCAGGGCGGGCTTCAGCAGATTGGCTGCGTCCCCCTGGCCCTCGGTCCCCCCCGCGCCGATCAGGGTGTGGGCCTCGTCGATGAACATGATGATCGGCTTCTCGGACGACTGCACTTCTTCGATCACCTGCTTCAAGCGATTCTCGAATTCTCCCTTCATGCTCGCGCCGGCTTGCAGCAAGCCGACGTCGAGCGTGCGCAAGCTGACGTCGCGCAACGACGGGGGCACGTCGCCGGCGGCGATCCGCAGCGCGAAGCCCTCGACGACGGCCGTCTTGCCGACGCCGGCCTCGCCCGTCAGGATCGGGTTGTTCTGCTTGCGGCGCATGAGGATATCGACGACTTGCCGAATCTCCTCGTCGCGACCGACGATCGGGTCGATCTCTCCCTTGCGGGCCTGCTCGGTCAGGTCGACCGTGAACTGCGCGAGTGCTTGTTGTTTCCCCATTTGCGCCGGCGACATCGCCCCGGAAGCTTCTCCCGGCGCCGCTCCGCCGCTGAGGCCCGAGCCGTCGGTGGCCTTCAGGCCCGACTCCGGCGAGCCGCCGACGACTTCGTCGAACTTCTCGGCCAGCGTTTCGACCTTGATCTTGTCGAACTCCTTCGAGATGCCGACGAGCGCGTTGCGCAGATGCTTCGTCTTCAACATGCCGAGAATCAGGTGACCGGTGCGAACTTGGCTATCGCCTAAGAGGAGCGTGGCGTAGACCCAACCCCGCTCGACCGCTTCATCGACATGCGACGAAAGATCGGAGATCGACGAAGCGCCGCGCGGCAGCCGATCGAGGCTGTCGGTGAAGTCTTTCACGATCCGAGACGGATCGAGATTGAACTGCCGGATGATCCGGTGCAAGTCGGAGTCTTGCAGCTGCAGCACTTGATGCAGCCAATGCACGAGCTCGACATAAGGGTTGCCGCGCAGCTTGCAGAACGTCGTCGCGCTCTCGATCGCGCGGTAGCCGACGCTGTTTAATTTGCCGAACAGTTTCGATCGACTGATTTCACTCACGGGACGGACCTCTCGGATTTATCGGAACGGTATTTCGGATAAGGGCGTATTTAGACTTCGCAGTTAGGTTTCGTAGCTTGGCTTCTTAGCTGGACATCGCGGATAGTTTTAGAGCGGATAGTTTAGAATTGTTTCGGATCGCTAGCGAGCGGGGCGGCGTTAGGCGGCGTCGAGCCCTCGGCTGAGGACGAGGTCGCGGGCATCTTCGCCCGGCTTGCGACGGCCGAGCCAAGTGGTCCAGCCGAGTTTGCCTTGCCGGCCGAGCGTCAGCCGCGGAATTTCCTCGCTCTTGAGCGTGAGCCGCACGTCCCAACGCAGCGTCAGGCCGACGTAGTTGCGGATCACGTCTTTCAGGCGCGTGAGCGTGGCCCCGCCGGGGAGCAAGCGGTTGTAGTCGGCGAAGTTCATCGGGCCGAGATCCAAGCGAAACGTCTGCCGCCGATCCCACACGCGCGTCCCGAGGATCGCGCTCGAGCCGAGCGTGGCGCAGGCGCGATCGACCCCGAGCTTGAGCCGACAATCGGCCGGCAAGTCGAGCCAATGGCCGACGAACTCTTCGAGCTTGGCCGGCACGCGCAGAAACGAGCCGACGATCGCGCACAGGCCGACTGCGTGGCGCGTTTGCGCGGAAAGATGGCCGACGAAATGGAGCTTCGTATGGTCGGGCATCGCATCGCGATTGCGGAGCGACGGCACGCCGATCCCCATCAGCGAACCGGCGTACGTGGCGAAGCGATCGCTTTCCGGACGATCGAACTGCACTGTCGGCTGGGAATCGGCCCAAGCGCGATAGAAGTACGTGGCGAAGCGATGATGAAAGACGTCGAAGAAGCGGGCGATCGTTTGGTCGCGATTGCGGAGGATCCGTTCGTAAGCGAACTCGGTGAGATGCAGCGGCAGCGGGCCGTTGGCGCCGAGCAGACCGAAGAAATAGGTCTGCAAGCGCCACACCTCGGCATCGCCGAGCTTCTGGAACGACGCCAAGGTCGAGGGGGCGAAAGCCATCGTCGGCACTTGGCCGATGCGCAGCGACTCGTCGCGCGGGCGCGCAGAGTAGCCGATCCGCGGTTGATTGCGGAACGTCGCTTCCAGGCGGCGCAAAGTCTGGTAGAAGCCGAATCGAAAAGGCTCGGCTTCGAGGCTTTGCAACCAACCTAGATCAGGTGCTTTCGTCCGATGCTCGCCGGCCATCGCATGATCTCGCCACGTTCCGTGGTGCGCAGAATCGTTTCGGTGAATGAATTGATCGAGACGTACTTCGTGAAAAACTCCGCCAACACGCCCCCCAACAAGAACACGCCCGCTCCGGCGTAGTTCGACTCGTCGCAAGTGAGCGTGATTTCCAAACCTCGGCCGAACGTCATCGGGCCCGGCATCGGCAACCGCCGCGTGACGGGCTTCGACTCGACCTTCTGCAACCCTTCGACTTGCTTCAACTGGTCCGCTTCGTAAATGTCGGCATAGAGCTTCAGCAACTCGCGCAGCGCGGTCGCTCCCCCTTGTCCCTCGTTGCCGACGAGCGACAAGTAGTTCAACGACAGATGGTTGATGAGCCGCCAAATGTGCGCGCCGGAGACGAAGTCGTGGGCGGGAATCGGCTCGGTCGGGCCCGCGACGCAACGGATCGACTTCACCGGAGCGCCGATCTCGAGCGTGAAATCGGTCGCCCCTTTGCCGACCGACATCATCAGCGGCAAGTCGCGATTCGTGCAGAGCAGCATCAGATCGAGCTGATTGAGCCCGTGGCCGTGAGGCGCTTGCCGACCATCGACGAGCGACAGATACAACTCGCTGCCGATATAGCTGGTGCGAGGGCCGGCGCGCTTTTGCTTCGACGACAACGGCCGGGGGACCCGACGCTGCGCGTAGTACGCCGTTTGCGATTCGGCCGGCTCCGTAGCGACGTCGCTCATCGAGTAAAACGAACGAAACGCCATGGGCTTCGGATCGTCTTCGGAATAGCCGGTCGCCTTCGTGACGCGGAAGACCTCGAGATCCATCGGCCGCGTTCGATCCGGCACGACTTGATACTCGTGATCTTGACGATTCAGATGAATGCGATCGGCCCGATGCGGAAACAGATTGATTGCCGGAGTGCAGAACAGGCCGAAGTTGGACGGATCGACGACGTTCTCCAACATCGGCTCGGCCCGGTTGAAGAGCACCACGATTTCCAACATCGACTCTTTGCACTTGCGCACGGCCGGCGCCAGGCCGGTGAGCTCGAAGAACATGAACCGCTGGAAGAACGCGAAGTATTCCTGCAGCAGGCGATAGCCCTGAAACGATTCGGCCGTAACCGGGAGGAGCGCTTGCGCGTCGTCGAAGCCGAGCCGGCGGATCGACGACTTATCGAGGATCTCATGCCAGGCATTGCCGACCGGCCGGACGAGCACGGCGTCGCAAGCGGCGAAGATCTGTTCATAGAGCCGCATGGCCCGTTGCTCGCCGCCGCGCACGAAGATCGGCAGCCGATCTAAGGCGAGCTTATCGAACGTCAGGCCGGCGGTCGTGCGGAGGCGAAGGCGAACCCCGGCCTTCGCCTTTTGCAGCTTGCTCGGCAGCGAGATGTTGGAAACGTCGCGGCTGAAGTAGTCGGCCTGCGTGAGCTCGATGGGCCACAAGGTCGTGTCGTGCGCGGTGCGGTATTCGCAGGCCGTTTGATCTCCCTTGCCGAGCACGCTGCGTAGCGCGGTCGCGCGCGGCACGACATACCCTTCCGCCAACGCCCCTTCCGTCAGATCCGGCCGCATCTCGACGACCGTCATCGACGGCGTCGGGCAGAGGTAATGCGGATACGTCATCTCCAGCAAGTGCTGCGTGAAGCGCGGGAACTCGCCGTCGAGCTTGAGCTGCACGCGGGCCGAAAGGAACGCGAAGCCTTCGAGCAAGCGCTCGACGTAGGGATCGGCACACTCAAACGCTTCGAGCCCGAGCCGGCCGGCGATCTTCGGGAACTCGCGCGCAAACTCGCTTCCCATCTCACGGATGTATTGGAGTTCGCTGTTGTAGAATTTGAGAAACTGCGGATCCATCGGCTCATCGCAACCTCGCGCGCTCGGCGCGACCGTTACTTCTGCTCCTTCACGGTGACGGTGCCGGTATCCAGATCGACTTCGGTGCGCAAATACAATCGCAAGGGAATCGGCTGCGCCCAAAGCTCCCCTTCGATTTCGATCGCGAGCGACTTCTTGCTCATTTCCGAATCGCTTTTCGCGGCCCGCACGACGACCGAATCGTGCAAGATGCGCGGCTCGAAATCGTAGACCGCTTGCCTCACGCGCTTCTCGAGCTTCGCGAGGTTCGTGCCCGAGAGGGTCGTGCCGGAAAGGGCCGGCACGCCGAAGTTGACGACCGAGCGCTTGACGTGCGGATACGCATCGAGGTCTTCGAGGTTTTCCAAACTCTCGCAATTGAGCAACCACGCGAGATCGCGCAGCACCAACTCGCGCAGCTTCTGCATGGCGAACACGCGCTGCTCCCGCGACTCGACGCGCGACGTCGGATCGTCGTCGATCAGGCGATCGAGCAACGAGGGTTGCAGACGTTCTTTTTGCGTGAGTTCGGCCATGAGATGCGATCCGTCATGCTCTCGGTCGCCCGCCTGCGCTAGGAGGTCTTGGCGGGAGCGTCGAAGAGAATTTGTTCGACATCGAACAAGGAGTATTCGTTTTCGTCGGTCGAGAGAAGTCGTTGTCCGAGCCCGTAGAAGATTTCCGGGGCTTGTTCTTGCCATTCGGTTTTACGCGCGAGGCGAATCAGATCGTCGGCCGCGGATTCCGAGCCCGGATAACGGGCCGGGACGAAGCCGACCGCTTCGCCGCCGTTCGTCCATTGGAAATGCGCCGGCAACCAAACGACGTCGCGCAGATCGGTCGGCTTTTCGAAATCGACCCGCATCAGCCGCAGCATCGGGATCCAATAATACTTCCCGTTCACGACCGCTTCGAGAATCGGCCCGAGCCGCGAATCGGCATCGGCGATCCACTCGAACGGCACCTTCGGGTTCACGTCGGAATCCTTCGCCGTGGTCTTTTCGTCCGTCGGCTTGCGAACCTTGAGCTTGCCGGGCGAGGCGGGGACGTCTTCGAGCGCTTGGTTGCGAAGCTGCTGAGCTTCGGCATGCTTGCCGGCTCCGGCCAGCCGCGCCGCTTCCATGACGAGCGCCATCCACGGCTCCGGCTCGCCGAAGAACAGCGGCGAGCGCTCGCCGGCGAACACCTGCTTGCGCAGCGCTTCGCATTGAATCAACTCTTGATAGGTCTGCCCGAGCGAGAGACACTCCGGGTCCATATCGCGCGCGACGTTGAGCTGCGTCAGCGCGCGGTCCCAATCTCCCATCACGGCGGCCAGCTGGAACATGTAGACGCGATGCTTCGCTTGGGCCGGTTCTTTACGAACTTCGGCCTTGAGCGCTTCGAGGGCGCGAGCGAGATCGGCGTTGCGAAGCGCTTCCTGCGACGACATACGGCGAGTCCTTCCCGATGGTTGCGAAGCCGAAGCCGGCTACGGCGAAGCGAGATCGAATCCAATCAGTCGAGCGGGCCGTTACTTCCAGCCGCTCGGCGTCCAGTCTTTGCTTTCTTGCTGGTCCCAACCGCGCGGACCGTACGTCTGATACGTCTTGCCGTCGGTCGAGGAATCGTAGGCCATCGCGATCTGGTTGTACCAGAAACTCAGCGACTCCGAGGCCCGATCGGACGCGCTGCCGTCGATGCTCCACGACTTCAACAGGGCCTTGCCGAAGCGAATCTTGAGATACGCCTTGATCGTTCCTTTGGAATCCTGATCGCCGTAGGCCCGGGGCTCGACGAACGCGATGTCGACGACGAACGGCGTGTTCGCCTCGCCGCTGGCGCGCTGCTTGATGGCCGTATACATTAGATCGACGGTCGAGATGTCGGCCGTCTTGGTGCAAGTGAACTCTTGCGTGTCCCCTTTGCCGGTCTCGATGTCGTTGCCGCCGCCCCGCTTGGCTTGCTCGATCTTCCGCTCGGTGCCGAAACTGAAGTTTTCGAGCGTGATCCAATTCTCGTAGCCGGGAAATTTGCAGTCTCCCTTGATCTCGTTGATTTTCATCAAGATCATCGGATCGAATCCCTCTTTCCGAAAGAGACGGCGACGTCACGACGTAGGGGTCGGCCGCGAAATGAAACGCGAGGCGCAGCGTCGAAACGGTTTTTCGACGCTGCGCCCGCGATGATGTCGAACGAAAACTTCCGCCCGAAGCTTACTTGATCAGCTTCCCGCCCTTGGAGTCGTAGCTTTCGACCGAGCCCGGGAGACCAGGTCCGTCGTCGCCGGTGTCTTTGACCCACGGACGGCTTTGGACGTGATCCCAGCAGCACTCTTGTTGCTTGGTGAAGATCTTGCCGTCGGTCGTGGCGAAATAGGTGAAGGCGATCTTGTTGTACCACAGCGCGACGTCTTCGGTCGGGCGACCGTCGGCATCGCCGCTCATCGTCCAGCTCTTGATGAAGGTGTTGTGCAGCTTGAACATCAAGAACACGACGTTCCCTTGCTCTTCGCCGATCGTGATCGCTTCGACGAACTTGATTTCGACCGTGCCGACCGAGGAGCCGCTGATCGCCTTACGAGCCAAGAAGGTCGAGATCGCGTCCATGCTCTTGCTGATCGTGCACTCTTGCAACTCGCCGACGCCGAGCGTCACGTCCGCAGTGCCCGACTTGGCGCTGTCGGAAAGTTCGCGCTGCACGCCGAAGCTGAAGCTCTCGGCCGTGAAGTAGCCTTTCTTCTCGCCGGAATCGGAAGTGAATCCCGGGATCTGGCAGTCGCCCTTGTGGTTTTCGATAGTGATGAGAATCATCGTTAATCCTTTGCTGTACTAAAAGACCGATCGCTCGGATCCCGCTACCCTTAATAAACCGATTTCTCGACTCGCGCAACGGAATTAAAATAGAGTGTCGAAAAACATCTCGTCAACTTGCGGCGGCCCTCGGCGCTCGGATTTTTCCCGAACGCCGAGGTGCCGGCATTAACCCGCCGGAAGCTTCGACGTGAGTCGGAGCGAGACGGTGAGACCTTCCAATTGGTAGTGCGGACGAAGGAAGAACTTCGACGCGTAATAGCCGGGATTCGCCGGATCCGGCTCGACGACGACCTTCGCCTCGGCCAACGGACGACGAGCCTTATCTTCTTGGCTGGCAACGCCCGGGTTCGGTTCCACATAGCGGTTGATCCAGCTTTGCAGCCAGTTCGCCAGCGAAGTCTGATCTTGGAACGAGCCGATTTTGTCTCGCACCATGCACTTCAGATAGTGCGCGAAACGGCAAGTGGCGAACAAGTACGGCAGCCGGGCCGAAAGCTGAGCGTTGGCCGAAGCATCCGGGTTGTCGTATTCCTGCGGCTTCTGCAACGACTGCGCGCCGATGAAGGCCGCGAAATCGCTGTTCTTCTTGTGGATCAAAGGCATGAACCCGGCCTTCGCTAGTTCCGCTTCGCGACGATCGGCGATCGCGATTTCCGTCGGGCACTTCATATCGACGCCGCCGTCGTCGGACGGGAACGTGTGCGTCGGCAAGCCTTCGACCGCTCCGCCCGACTCGATGCCGCGAATCGTCGTACACCAGCCGTAGAGTTTGAACGCGCGGGTAATGTTCGTCGCCATCGCATAGGCGGCGTTCGTCCAACAATACTTCGAGTGATCGCCCCCTTCGGTCTCTTCTTCGAAGTTGAACTCTTCGACAGGGCTGGTCTTCGAACCGTACGGCACGCGCGATAAGAACCGCGGCATGCACAGGCCGAGGTAGCGCGCGTCGTCCGACTCGCGCAGCGAGCGCCACGAGGCATACTCGGCCGTCGAGAAGATCTTCGTCAGATCGCGCGGGTTGCTAAGCTCTTGCCAGCTTTCCATCTGCATCACGCTCGGTGCGGCGCCGGTGATCATCGGCGTATGCGCGGCCGCGCAAACCTGCATCATTTCGGTCAGCAAAGCGACGTCGGGCGGGCTGTGGTCGAAGTGGTAATCGGCCGTGAGGCAGCCGTAGGGCTCGCCGCCGAACTGGCCGTATTCTTCTTCATAGACGCGTTTGAAGATCGGGCTCTGATCCCAGGCCGTCCCCTTGAACTTCTTCATCGTCTTGCCGAGTTCCTTCTTCGAGATGTTGAAGACCTTGATCTTCAACAGTTCGTCGGTCTCGGTGTTGGTCACCAAGTGGTGCAGACCGCGCCAGGCGCTTTCGAGTTGTTGAAAGTCGGCGTGGTGCAGCACGAGGTTGACTTGTTCGGTCAACTTCTTGTCGATCGCGGCGATCATCGCCGTGATCGAAGCGATCGCGTCGTCGGAGACTACGCCGGATTTTTCCAAGGCTTGTTGAGCCAAGGTCTTCACGGCGTTCTCGATCGCTTCCTTAGCCTGAGTCGATTGCGGCTTGAACTCTTTGCTTAAGAGCGAAGAGAACTCGCTCGTTTCCGTCGTCGTGGTCGTCGTCGTTTGACCAACTGCCTGATTCGCATCCGTTGACATTCGGTTACCTCTTCCCGATTAGAATTTCTGGTGTTTCGTGGGACGAACGCGAGACTATTTCGCCTCAGCGTCACCCGGCTTCGCGCCTGCGACGAGCGATTGCAACAAGGCGGGATCTTGCAGCGCCTTGGAGATGAGTTGCTCGGCGCCGGCCTTGCCGTCCATATACGTGAGCAAGTTGGCGAGTTGCGTGCGGGTTTCGAGCAGCTTGCGGAGCGGCTCGACCTTCCGCGCGACCGCGGCCGGCGAGAAGTCGTCCATGCTGTCGAACGTCACGTCGACCATCAGATTGCCTTCGCCCGTCAATGTGTTCGGCACGGTGAACGCGGCCCGCGGCTTCATCGACTTCATCCGATCGTCGAAGTTGTCGACGTCGATCTCGAGGAACTTCCGATCGGCCACGGCCGGCATTTCGTCCGCCGACTTGCCCGACAGATCCGACAACACGCCCATCACGAACGGGAGCTGGATCACCTTCTGCGCACCGTACACTTCCACGTCGTACTCGATCTGCACGCGAGGGGCCCGATTGCGTGCGACGAACTTCTGGCCGCTACCTTTTCCCATAACACTTAGCTCCTAAGAGGCATTCATCGAAGGGATCGAACCGAATCGTCGGGCTTCGAGTGAACGTGAAAGACGGTCTGTATCGAAACGATAGGGATATGTATCGAGGCTGCTAATAGTCGTTGGCGGAATTGTGAAACACCGGCGGCGGCGGTGGCGGAGGAGCCGACGCGGCGGCCGGGGCCTTCGCCGATTGCTTGGCGGCCGAAGCGGCTGCGGCAGCCGATGCAGCGACCGATGCCGCCGCGATCTGCGTGTATTCGTCGCTCGTCATGCCGCCCAAGCTCTCGGCTTGGCTGAGCCCGTCGGGAGAAATGTCGCGCAAGATTTCTAAGAAGCTCTTCGTCGAGAGCCGCATCGCCCGACGGAGCAACAACGGCAACGGGCTCGACGGCTCGTAGCGCTCGAAATACTTACAGACTTTCTCGATGGCCCGAATCGCGTCGTCGCGAGTCGCGATGTCCGCGTCCCAGTTCTGCACGACGACTCGCGTTTCTCGGCCGCTGCCGCTCGGCGCCGAGTCCTCGTCGTCCGACGAGCCATCGATGTCGGCATCCACATCGGCCGCCGGTTCGTCGGCATCGAGCGAAGCGCCTCGTCGGCCGAGGCGTTCGACGAGGATCTTCCGAATGCCGTCGAGTTCTTTCACGGCGGCATCGAGACTGCGCGAGTTTCCCGCGCCGACTTGCTTCGTCAGCGCGACTTCGATCGCTTTGACGTATTCGACGGCGTCGGTCACCGCTTGCGTGTTCTTTTTCAGTTGTTCGAGATCGCAATCGGCGAACGCCGCGTCGATGAGCGCCGGTTTCGGCTTCGTTTCGGACGGGCCGACGTGCGGGATTTCGCCCGTCGCAACCGCGAGATCGCGGCGCGAGAACTGCCCGGCGGCTCGCGAAGAGACGAGCGGCACGGTGCGCACGATGTTCAACATTGCGCCGTTGTCGCACAGCGTCGCGATCGTGTTGACGCGCATCGTCGGGTCGAGGTCGTCGTCGGGATCGAGCTGAGGATGCACCGAGTCCCAAAACTTTTCGATGAAGCTTTGCAACACGGCGAGGCTATCGCGAAACGCCGGCCAGCCGCTCGTTTTCAAAGCGGCCCGCGTCAGATATAAGCCGATGCGCAGATCGTGGGTTCGTTTGAGCAAGCCCACGGCCGCTTTGCCGACGTCGTCCCACTCGGGCTCTTTCGCTTCGATGATCGTCGAGCCGTACTGCTGCTCAGGCGTTCCCTGCGCGGCGCGCTCCATCTCGGCAAAGTCCGGATCGTATTCCAGATTTTCGCCCGACGGCGCATCCGGTGAAATCGGTCCCGTGAGGCTCTCGAGATCTATGGCGATCAATCCCTACGACCCTTTCAATAGAGTGTTCCGGCGCGCAATCGCCCGGTGGCTCGGGTGAGCCATGAGACCGCAAAGCTACCTTATCGGAAGGGCTGAGGCAAAGCAAACAAGCCGAATTCGCGGTCCAGGCGATTTTTCGGCTTTTGGGTTCCGCCTTGCCTGTCGCGCCCCTCGAATAGGTAATAACACCATCTGCGGAATGGCGCAACGGACCTATGTGAAAAAATCATCTCGATCTAAGTTGTTCGATGGATGCTCACGATCAAATTGACGGTAAGCTTCACGGCATCTAAATTCAAAAATCCCTCCCGCGACGATTCGGCCCGACCAGCCCCGGCGGCAATTGATGCACATCCCGCCGGGCGAACTGCCGATCATAGGGAAGCTCCGAAACTCATTGAGGCAGCCGGATCATGATCAACTTCCTGCTCAATATCTTGTTTCAACTCAAAGACTTGCCCGGATTCCGTTTCCTGGGTCCCTACTATTCCAACCTGTTCGGCAAAGTGCAGAGTGTTTTGGATAAGAAGGGGGATATGGAAGAAGAAATGGGGGGCATGCTGACCGGCGTAAAAGTCTTGAAGAACGCCCCGAAAGCCGCCATGGGGGCCAAAGGCTCGAAGAAACGGAACTAGCCGCGGCGACCTCGAACGACCCAAGGACGGATCCGTACGGTCGAGTTTCTTTGCATCTCTTCCGAATACCGTCTCCGAATATCGATGTTCGGCAGTGCCATGAAGTTAGAGCCGCCACTCGCAAACTTGATTGCCCGATGCCAGACGATTTGTGTGGCCGAGTGCTGTGGAGTGGATGCGTATGACTTTTCACCCATCCAGATCGCGTCATATCTGACGATGTATCGAGGAGCGCCGGATGACTCAGATGTTCAGACGTTACGCGGCCAAATCGACGCGTTGCGGGCGAATTACGGAGTTGCGGGTGCAAGTAGCCAAGGGGTGAGCCTTGAGGAGATGAATCAGGGATTTAGCGGCGAGCAGATAGAGGGACTTGCAAGCGAACTGTTGGCAAATCTAGACGTTGCCTTGAGCTTGATTGAGAAGAGTGAAGGACTACGATACAGAACCGCTTAACCATGCGCTGCAGCCAACGACGGCATCGCGTCACTTTTGCATCAGTGCGTCACCTGGCGGCCGCCGTTGAGTGTGGGGTGGCCGCTCCGCCTGGACGATCCCGTTCGACAGCCGAGCGAATTCCTGTCATCTTCTCTCCTGAATCGGTTTCTCTATATCATCGGGCCGAATGTCGAACAGAGATCGCCGGCGATATACCGTCGAAACCAACTTGGACGTGGGACGACTGAATGAGCGTGCATGAAATCACCACGGCCGTCTCAGGCACGACCTTTTTCTTTTGGCGCATGCACGTTCGCGAGGAATTGGGTCGGCCGTTCCAGCTCGATCTGGAAATGTTCTGCGAAAAGGCCGACGTCTCGGCCGAGAAAATGCTCGGCACCACGGCGACCTTGAAGATCACGAAGCCCGGCGGCGGCGAGCGCTATTTCAACGGTCTCGTCAGTCGCTTCGCCTATGCCGGCAACCGAGGCCGATACCAAGTCTATCACCTCACGCTCCGCCCCTGGCTCTGGTTCCTCACCCGCACCAGCGACTGCCGCATCTTCCAACAGATGAAGGTGCCCGACATTATCGAGAAGGTGTTTCGCGATAAGAACGGCTTCACCGACTTCAAACGTTCGCTGAGCGGCACCTATCGCAACTGGGAGTATTGCGTCCAGTATCGCGAAAGCGATTTCGACTTCGTTAGCCGGTTGATGGAGCAAGAAGGGATCTACTACTACTTCGAGCATGTGGACGGCAAACACACGCTCGTGCTCGCCGACTCTCCAAACGCCCACTCCACGATGGACGGCGGCGGCGAGCTCCCGTATCGGGGCGGCGGCGACGGCCGGATCGGCCAAGACCATCTCCACGAATGGCTCCGGTACCAAGAAGTGCAAACGGCAGCGTACGTCATTCAAGACTACGACTTCAAGAAACCCAAGGCCGACCTCGAAGTTCGTTCGCAGGTGACGCGGCAACATGCCTTAGCGTCGTACGAAGCCTACGACTATCCCGGCGAATACGTCGAGACGGCAGAAGGAACGGAATACGTCAAGGCACGGATCGAAGAACTGCAATCGCAACATCTGCGCGGCGTCGGCGTCGGCTCTTCCTACGATGTTGCGGTCGGCAAAAAGTTTAAGCTCGTCGACTTCGCCCGCGCCTCGGAAAACATCGAGTATCTCGTCGTCGCGGCCGACTACCAGATCGAGTCGGGCGAGGTCGAGCAGTTCTCCGCCGATTCGCAAAACCGCTTCGATGTGAAGCTCGAAACCATCGACGCCGCGCAGTCGTTTCGCGCGCGCCGCACCACGCAAAAGCCGGTCGTCGCCGGGCCGCAAACGGCCGTCGTCGTCGGCAAGTCGGGCGAAGAAATCTGGACCGATAATTACGGCCGCGTGAAGGTCCAGTTCTATTGGGACCGCGAAGGGAAGAACGACGAAAATAGTTCCTGCTGGATTCGGGTCGCGCAAGTTTGGGCCGGGAAAACCTGGGGCGCCATCCACATCCCGCGCATGGGCCAAGAGGTGATCGTCGAGTTTCTCGAAGGAGATCCCGACCGCCCGATCATCACCGGCCGAGTGTACAACAACGACGAGATGCCCCCTTACGCGCTCCCCGACAACGCCACGCAAAGCGGCATCAAGAGCCGATCGTCGAAGGAAGGGACCGCCGAAAACTTCAACGAGCTCCGCTTCGAAGATAAGAAGGGAGAAGAAGAGGTCTACTTCCACGCCGAGAAGAACTTCAATCGGGTCGTCGAAAACAACGACACCTTGAAAGTCGGCTTCATCAAGAAAGATAAGGGCGACCAGACGGTCGAGATTCACAACAACCAGAAGACGGTCATCGGCAACAGCGAATCGGAAGACGGCAGCCAAACGATCGAAGTCTGGAAGAACCGCACCGAGACCGTAAAAGAAGGGGACGAAACCGTCACCGTCTCGAAGGGGAATCGGGTCGTCACGATCAGCAAGGGAAACGAGACCCTGCTGGTTTCCGAAGGGAACCGCGAGGCGACCGTCAGCAAGGGGAACGACACCCTCACCGTGAGCACGGGCAACCTGACGATCAAGGTCGCCGCCGGCAAGGTGGAGATGGAAGCCGCGGTCTCGATCGAACTGAAGTGCGGCGCGAGCTCGATCAAGATCGAGCCGGCGAAGATTACGCTCCATGCGGCCGAGATCGCCGTAACGGGCGACGCTAAGGTCGCCGTCGCCGCCGCGATGGTCGACGTCAGCGGCTCGGGCATGGTGAAGATTGCGGGGGGCATCGTCAAAATCAACTGACGCGCACTATGAAAGCCTCGCTCGAAGTCCTTATCGCCGATCGAGTCGTGCGGCGCATTGAATTGCGCGAAGGACAGGTCGTGCAATTCGGCCGAACCGATTGGGCCGATTTCAGCTTCCGCGACGATGCCGCGATGGCCGACGTCCACTTCGCGATCGAATGCCGCCACGACGCCTGCCGCCTCAAAGCCCTCGTCACCGATCGCGACACGCTCGTGAACGGCGAAAAGGTCGAAGAGGCCGTGCTCCACACCGCCGACCGCATCAGCGCCGGTCTGTCGACTTTCCTCGTCACGATCGAAGGCGAAGCCGCTCCGCTCGGCGCGATCGTCGCCGGTGCGGCCATCGCCGCCACGCCGCCGGCAACCGACTTCGTGAACCTTTGCAGATACCTCGGGCTCGACGAAGCGCTGCCGTTTGCCGAGACCAAGCCGCATCAATCGCGCGACGAGTTGCTGCAAGCTTTGATCGCCGCGCAACAATATTCCGCCGCCGCGCGGCTCTATGCCCACTGGTTGCCGAAGCCCGCGGCCGTCTGGTGGGGCTGCCTCTGTGTGCGCGAATCGTGCGGCAACGCGCTCCCGAAGCCACAAGAGTCGGCCTGGGAAGCGGCTAAGAATTGGGTCGGCAAGCAAGACGAGGCGACCCGTCGCGAAGCCGAAAATGCCCTGGAAATGGCCGCCTATTCGGGCCCCGGCGGCATGCTGGCATCGGCAGCATTCGCCACCGGCGGCAGTATCGCTCCGGCAGGCTTGGAAGATCTCCCGCCCGACCCGCGCATGACGGGCCATGCCGTGCGCACGGCCTTGATCTTCGCTTCGGTCTTCGGCGACGCACGGCAAGCGCCGGCCCGTTGGCGCTGGTTTTTGGTATTGGCAGCGGAAGTGACCGCCGGGAAAATCACGCTGCCCGAAGCCCGCTGAGCCTATCGCTTGCCGTGGCTGAGAGCGAATCCGCGCCGCAACCGGCGCGCCTCGCTGTGCCTCGCCTTCTCTCTCGGAAACCGAATTTTCGCATGGCCCGTGCCCTGAAGAAGCCCGCCGAACTGCGCGACTCCTGGCGGCCGCGCCTCGGAACCGACCGGCAAGGACGCTGGCTCCGCTTCGGCCGCCGGCTCGGCATGACGTTTCTCGTCGGGCTCCTGTTCGCCGCGATGTACTACGCCCTCTTCAGCCCCTTCTGGCATCCGCACACGCACCTGATCACTGCCGGCGTCGAACGCTTTCGCGACACAGCCTCGCCGGCGCTCGAGTTCGTGCGCGAAGATGCCGCGGCGATGCAGGTCCCGCTCGATGCGGTTTTGTTTCACTCTTCGGCCGACGATCGAACTCCGCGCCACCTCGAAACGGCCGACGACTTCGCCGGCCTCGCCGCGCGGCTGAATGCCGACGACGTCCGGCCCGAAGACGTTCTCGTACTCTACCTGCAAACGCACGGCGTCGGCCTCGACGGTGATCGGCGTGGTCGTGAATGAGTTTCCCCGTTTACTGCGCGACGAGGTCGAGCGCACCGACGACCCGAACCTGTGGGTCCTAAGCGATTGCGCTCCGCTCGAGCGCGGGCACCTTGCCACCCTGGTGCGGCAAACGATCTTCGGCCATTTTTCGTCGCGCGCTCTGCAAGGCGAAGCCGACTCGAACGCCGACCGCTTGCTCGACATCGGCGAACTGTTTCGCTTCGTGCAAGCCAACGTCGCCCACTGGGTCGCCGATGCGACGGCCGGCGTGGCACGCCAAACGCCGATGTTGCTGTGCGGCCGAGCGTTGAAGGAGCCGCCGAGTTCGTACCCGGTGCTGCTCGCAGTCGCGGCGTTGCAACAGAACGAGCCGAAGGATGCGGCGAAAGATGCGGCAAAGCCGGCCGAGCCGGTAGCCGCCGCGCCGGCTCCTGCGCCCCCGATTGCCGAGCCGACGGCCACCGCAACACCCGCGCCTACGATAGCCTCTCCCACGGCGGCAGCCACGGCCGACGCGAAGCCCGCTGCGCCGGCCGCACCCCTCGACCCCAACGCGCTGCCGACGATCAAACTCCCCGACCCCGCGCTCACGGCCGCGCCGCTGCCGCCGGCGATCAAGCCCCTCACGGTCGAGATGCCGAAGCAGGAAATGAAGAGCGAGGCTTTGCTCGCGCTCGGCCGGCAGATGCAAGTCGCGATCGAAGATCGCAGCCGCGGGGCTGCGGTTCCCGTCGACTTCGGGCCGCAATGGTGGCGCGCCGCGCGCTCGGAGTTCCGCAGCCTCGAACGAATGCAAGCCGACCCGAGCGTCGATGCGCGCGTGAAGGAAATCTCGATCCGCCGCGCGGTCACGTCGCTCGGCGAGTTCGCCAACGGCCGACCGCTGACGACCGGCGATGAAGCCCTGCGCAAGCTCGAAGCGCTCCGCGGTTCGGTCGCGCCGCCGACGGAAGAGTTGCGAACCTGGGCTCTGGTCGAACGAGCCGTTTCCGAAGGGGCCGCGCAACCGTCGGCCGACTTGAAAGAGTTGATCACCGCGCTCGACGCAGCCTTTGCCGCCGACACCTCGACCGCATTCGACGCGCTGGCCGCAAAGGCTTGGTCGCCGGTCGCCGAGCGCTATGAAGAATTCCATTTCGCCCGACGACTGGGACGCGCCGCAGATGTCTCTTGGACGACACGCCGCCTCGCTTGGCATACCTGCCGCGAAGGGGAACGGGCCGGGGCCGAAGACCAACCGCGCACGTCGCTCCAAAATGCCGATCGACTCCGCGAAACGGCCCGGCGCGAAATGTTCGACCAAGTCGACGACGATTGGATTCGCCAAGCCGATCGCGCTTTTCGCGACGCTTTAGAACTCTATCGCCTGGCGCAACGGGCGGCCGACGAACGCCGCCGCTCGTCGCAAGTGCGCAACGACGCGCTCTACCGCGCCTCCGAGTACGTTCGCTGGGTTCACGACGGCGAGGGAGACACGATCTGCGCGCCGCGCCACGACGACGTCCTTCGCTTTCTCCTGTTACTGGCCGAATTCACCGAGCTCTTGGAACAGGGGCCCGAGGCTTCGTACGACGATCTCCTGCCGCGCCGCGAACGGCTGGAAGCTCTCGTCGCGGCGATCGAAGCCCCGCTCGGTCCGCCGGCGGTCGACGCTCTCGTCCGGCCGGGCTCGCCCGTTCCTGCACTGCGGCATCGGATCGAAGTGTTGCTCAGGTCGGGCCTAGCGAGCATCACTGCCCGCACACGATTGGAAGAAGCGCTCCTGCGACTCGATGCCGACGCGCCGAAGATCGCGGCGGTGCGCGAGCTGCCGACGACGTTCGACTTCGCCCGCAACCCGACGCCGCACGACTGGCGCTCGGCGCTGCGCTTTTGCGTTCTGGTCACGAGGCTCTCGCGGCTGACGCTCATTGACGGCAAATCCACCGCGAAGCTGTTCGAAGTGGTGAGTGAAAAGAAGTGGGAGCTGGCTTGGAAGCGTGCGCCGCAAGAGGGAGACCAACATGCGAAGAAAGAGCCGACGCACGAAACCGACGAATCGAGCCTCGAACATTTCGCGCAAAGCAACTCGCCCGACGGTTACGACCTGCGCGCGATCGAGCGCGAAGTGCGCCGGCGTTATGCGGAGCTGACGCATACGATTGAGCAAGCCGCGCAACTTGCCGGCGACCTGACCGACCCGCTCGAGCGCACCCGTCGCCTCACGACTCTTCGTGCCGCAAGACGCGCAAGCTACTTGCTCGATCCGCGCGACGTCGCCAGGCTCGCCGGAGCAGATGTCGGCCGCATGCTCCAGCGTGCCGAATGGTACGATCTGCTCGTCGAAGCTCGCGATCGGGCCTTGCTGGCTCGGCAAGATTCCTCGAACATCGAAGCGGCCTATCTCGCGGCCGTGGCCGAAGACGATCGCGAGCTCGCGCAAAAGATCCCTTCGCAACCGCCGATCGCCCCGCGGCCGCTCGATCCGGTCAGGCTGCTCGGCCCGGCGGAGCTCTCGCTCACCGACGAACCGACGCGCGATCTGAAAGCGACGGTCGAATACATCGGCCCGACCGCCGGACCGGTGTGGTTGATCGTGCATTACGACCCGGACCTGTTCGAAGTGAAGCTCCCTCCCGGCTCGGGCATCTACGAGCAGCACGAGCTCAAGCTTGAGATCGCAAAGATCGCGGCCGACGCGGAAGCGAAGCGGATGAAGTTGGCGAGCGCCGAGAAGATCGACGAACCGGCTTTCATAGAGGCGAACAAGAAGGCGCTCGCCGCGCGCAACGCCGGCCGCTTCCCGCTCGAGCCCGCCGGCGCCGGCCTCCCCGCTACTTGGTCGCTGAGCCCGGGCGAGCGGAAGGAGGTCGTCGTTCAATTGCGCCGCAAAGGAACCGCGGCGCGGCGGACGAAAGTCGTCGTCAACGCCGTCACGCGCGAATCGTACGTCCGCGTCGAAACGGCCACGACGCTGCCTTCGCTCGAAACGATCTCTTTCGCACCGGTCGGCGGCAGCGGCAGTTGGTCGCGCGCGGCCGACGGCGTCGTGCTACACCCGCTGCCGAATCGCACGACCGACTATGAGTTCCAAGTCGCGAACCTCGGCACGGCCGACAAGGTCGTCGATGTCGAGTTCATCGCACCCGAAAAACGCCTCGCGACGACCCTCCCGAACTCCGTCCGGACGCTCGCGATCAGCGAAGTTCTCGCCATGGTCGGGCCCGCACAAACGCTCGTGAAGATCGACGATCTCAAACTTCCCGGCGGGGCCAAGCCGGTCTCGCTGGCCGCTCCGAAACCGAAAGAAAAGGGAGAGCCGCCGCCGAAGGAAGCAGATAAGAACAATGCCGAGAGCACGGTCGGCACCGGCCCGAAAACCGGCGACGAGCCGCCGCCGATTCCCGTGCGCCAAGGGATACTGATGATCTTGCGCGAGCGCGAGACCGGCAACACGCTCTTGCGCCGCATCGACTTCCGCCCGCAGCGCCCGCGCCGCTATATGGATGCCGTCGTCGGCTACAACCTCGGGCTCGAGCGGATCGAGGTTCGGGTCGTGGCGTCCGATCGTGCCGCCGTTCCGCCGGCAGGGGTCAAAGTGAAGTTGAACTTCCCCGAGCCCCTTGCGCGCGGCACCGAAGCGCAGCTCGAAGGGATCGTCAACGCGCCCGACTACACCGCTCTGCTCTACGTGCAAGCCCCGCCGAGCGACAGCCGGGTGCAAACCGTGTATCTCAACGTCGACGACTATCCTCGCGCCTTTACCTACCACGTTCCTTGCGGCCCTCCGGCAACGAATATTCCCGAAGTCGCCGACGCGCTCGAGCTTCGCATCCTCGCGCCGGCGAACGGTTCGATGTTCAAGGCACCGGCCTCGGTCATTCCGGTCGAGCTTCAGGTCGACGCGCCGATCGGCTCGTTCGACAACGACCGCGACGTGCTCGAAGTCGGCATCGACCGCGACCGCGACCGCGACTTCCGCGACGAAGCGCCGCTAGTCCTCTATGCCGATCGCCAAGCCGAAGTGTTTCTCAATCGCTGGGGAACCAACGGCATCGTCGTCATCAAGACCGACGTCCACGACTTCAAGCTTGAAGTGCCGGGAGGCGCGTTGCAAAACTTGCGCGCCAACCTCGTCGCGAAAGCGCAAGTCGGGTCGCGGATCGCCTACAGCGCTCCGCTCGAAATCGGCCTCGACGGCGCAGCCCCGCAAATCAGCCGACTCGAACTCAAGCCGGGCCGCACCGTGGCCGTCGGCGGCGAGCTTGTCGTCGACGCCTGGTCGACCGATGCCGAAATGAGCGGCACCGGAAAAATCGAGATCGGCTTCGACGTCGACGGCAGCGGCAAGTTCTCCGAGAAGGAACCACCGCTCCCCGCACTCTCCGTCGCACCGACCCGTTGGTCGCTCAAGCTGCCGACCGATAAGCTCGTGCCCGGCAAAGCGACGGTGCTCGTTCGCGCGACCGATCGGGTCGGCAACGTCGGCGAATATAGCAAGCTCGCGCTCACGGTCGTCTCGGCCGCCGATGCCGCTGCGCTGGCCCGCGCGGCCGGTTCGCGCCTGACCGGCACCGTCCGCTATGGTACGGATCCGTTGGAGAAAGCGGTCGTCAGCCTGCTGGGAGCGGAAGATAAGCAGATCGCGACGGCGGAGAGCGACGCCGCCGGCTTCTTCGCGCTGGAAGCAGTGCCGGCGGGAACCTATAAGCTCACCGCTCGCGGACTTGCGAAGAACAAGCCCCGCAAGTACGAGCAGCCGCTTACGGTCCCTGCTCCGCCGGCGAAGGTTCCGCGGCTCGATCTGCAGGTGGAATAACCCGACGATTCGTTAAAATCTCCCCAAACCCTCAAGACGACACGCGACGATTGCCGATTTTGCAGACGAGAGACCGTCCGGTCTTTTTTGTTTGCGTGGCTTTTCGGAATCGCGGTCGATGCCTTCCTGGCGTGTCACAATCACGTTGCTCTTGGTGACGATGCAATGCATCGGTTGCGCCGGCGCAGGCAAACCGCCGACCCCTCCGGCCCTGCCCGCTGCGCCTAGCTCGGCGACGGCCGGCGCCACGACGATCGTGGCGATCGCGCCTCCTCCGGCACCCGCCGGTCCTTCTTGCACGCTCGCCGGTTTCCTCGGGCTCGACAAGCTCGGAGCCGGCATCGGCGGCCTTTTCCAGCGGGCATTTAGCCGCATCAAGAACGCGCTCGGTCTTACCGGTAAGTTTCCGGGCCTGCAAGCGCAGCCGCCGGTGTTGCCGATCACCGATCCCGCGAACCTCGGACCCAATGCGCCGCCGGCGGTCAAAGCGGCAGCCGCAGCGAAGATGGAAGAAGATCAGGCGGGGCAAAAGATCCAAGCGCTCCGCTACCTCGCGACCCTCGGTTGCGGCGGCTGCTATCCGGCGGTCGAAGATGCGATGCTCGCCGGCCTCGACGACTGCACGGAAGCCGTGCGCTATGAAGCGGCCCTTGCGCTGCGCGGCAAAGACGGCCAAACGCGCTGCTGCAACTATTGCAAATGCGGCGACTGTTGCAGCGACAAGATCCGCAAGAAGCTCGACGAAATCGCGAACAAGATGGACGACAAGAACTGCTATAAGGAACCATCGGAACGTGTGCGCCGCGTGGCCCGCGAAGCCCTCGCGGCTTGCGGCGGTTTCTCGAGTTCGCAATCGCCGACTCCGACGGAAGGCCCGACGGAAGCGCCGCTCCCCGATCCCGCCGTGTCGGGCCCTGCCGCAGGGGTTGTGCCCGAGGCACCGGCTCCGGCCGCGATCGTGCCCGGCTCTTCGGCCGGCGCCGCTGTGCCGAATCCGTTCTCCGGCGTGCAGCTCGCGTCGTTCGAGCAACCGACCGCCGAACCGCAGACGGCCGGCAACCCCGTCCTCGCGACCGTCGACGGCGAGCCGATTCACGAAAGCAAAGTCTTCCGTTCACTCGACGTCGAGCTGCAACGGGCGAAAGCGCAAGGCACGACCGTCGGGCCCGAGCGGTTTCAAGCCTTGTTGATCGAGCAGATCCAGCGCTCGGTCGATTGCCGCCTGTTGTTGCGAGAAGCGCATCGCGAGCAAGCTCGTTCGACCGGCTATATGTCGGCGCGTCCGCTGGATGCCGCCGAGATCGACGCTTGGCTCGCGCAAGCGCTGAAAGTCGACTCGCGGATCTCGCTGCTCGAGCTCAACGCCCGCTATCAAGCCGAGGCCGCGCGCTACCGCACGGCTCCGCAAGTGAAATGGGAACAAGTCTCCGTACCGGTCGCGCGGCTGAAGTCGCGTGACGAAGCGCGACTCCTCATTACCTATCTGCACAATCGGGCTCAAGGCGTGCGCTGCGAAGCCCCCGATGTGAACCTGCACGCCGTCGATACGCGCATCATCGATTGGACCCCGCGCGATCGGATCGGGTCGAAGTTGCTCGCGCAAACCTTGTCGCGGCTTCCGGCCGGAGCGACGAGCCCGATCTTGGAAGAGAACGGTGCGTTTCAAATCGTGCGCGTGCTGGAACATCGGGCCGGCGGAGTCGTGCCGTTCGAGCAAGCGGTCGACGCGATGCGCAAGGAAATTCTGGCCGAACGTCGCACGCAAGCGGAGCGGCAATTGCTCGAAAAGCTCAGGGCCGAAGCGAAGATCTGGACCGCCTTCGACCCGGCAGTGAAGACGGCCGACTACTCCGTCGACACGGCGAGCTTCTCCCCTTCTCCGTTCGGAGCCGAGGCTGCCGGGGTCGTGCCGGTCGGGCATTCTTCGACCGCCCCGCGCTTTCAGCCGGGAGCGCCGCGCGCCGCGAGCCCGTCCGAAATTCCCCCGGGAACTTACATGCGTCCCCCTTTCCCCGCTCCCTAACTCGTAAACCTAGGGTGCTTCGATCGGCGCGATCGAGTTATAATGCGTTGCCGCAGCGGCGGCCCGCATAGTTCAGGATGCAAGGTTCGCTATGGCAAGCCACTCTTCACGAGAACCGACGCCGCCGCCGAGCTGGAGCGATCGGCGCGATGAGTACGTCGACGATCGCAAGCACCGTTGGCAAGGGGCCGGCGATGCGGCCCGAGCCACGCGCGTCGCCGCGGTCAAGCGCAGCTCCGGGCGGCGCGTTTTCGTCATGCTCTTGTTGCTGCTGGCGCTGTTCGGCCTGTTCGTCTACGTGCTGTTGTTCTCGCCTGCCAAGACGCCGCTCATCGTGATCTCGGCGACCGACTATGCTTGGCCCGTCCCGCCGAACGCCTGGGTTCGCGAAGACATCGCCGGTCTCGAAGAGCTCGACGGCCGCACCCTGCACGTAGTCGATACCTCGACCGCTTGGCGCTCGAAGTCGACGGGGCTCGCCGAGCTCGATCGGCGCTTGCGCGAGCTCGGCCACGCGCGCGGCAACGACGGATCGATCTTGTTCTACGTCGCGCTGCACGGCTTGGTCGACGAAAAGGGAATGCCCTGCCTGCTGCTTCCCGGCGCGTCTCCTTTGAACTCCGCACAATGGCTTCCCTGCGATGAATTGCTCCGGCATCTCGGCTCGGAGCTGCCGGCCGAAGTCAACAAAGTGCTCATCCTCGATTGCACGCGGATTCGCACGAACTGGAATCTCGGACTCGTTCGCAATACGTTCGTCGAACGGCTCGAAGAACTCGTCGGGCGCGGCGACGTGCCGAACCTGCAAGTCCTCACGTCGTCGGGTCTCGATGAAACCTCGTGGGCCTCGGCCGATTTGCGCGGCTCGGCCTTCGGGCGCGCCGTGCGCCTCGGGCTCGCCGGAGCGGCCGATCGAAGCGAACGAGGCGAAAAAATCGGCAACCGCAACGGCCGGGTTTCGATCGCGGAATTGCATCGCTACGTCGGGTCGTATGTCGAGCGCTGGGCCAAGAAGAATCGCGGGGTCGAGCAAACGCCGCGCTTGCTGTTGAACGAAAAGACGCCGCTCACCGACTTTCGTCTAACCTGGTCGCTCGATCGCTCCGGGTTGAAACGGATGCTCGAAAGTGAAGAGACCGCCGGACGCGCCGCAGACACGATCCCGCTCGACGACGTCGCCGAACTCTGGCGCAAGCTTGATGCGCTTCGTGCGGCCCGCGCTTATCAGGCCGATCCGCTCGCATGGCGCGAGCTCGAACAACGCCTGTTGCAGCTCGAACAACTGGCCTCGGCGGGCGAAGCCTATCGCGAGCCGGCCGAGCGGTTGAACGCCGAACTCCGCGAACGACTCACGATCTCCGTGGCTCGCGCAACGCAAACCGCGGCCGGCGAAAACGGGATGGCGAAGGCCGCGCTGCTCGCGCCGACCGACAACGACGTTGCGGCGAACTTCAAGCTCCACTCGCTCCCGCTTTGCGAATACTTCGGCACGCTGGACGCCGGCACGATCGCTTCGACGCGCGGACGCCTCGACCTCGCGACCGCGGCGAACGATCCCGAAAGCTTGGAAGCGATATGGTTGAAATCAACCCGACCCGAGCAAGTGCGCGAGCTGGCTGAAGTGCAATTCATCAAGCTCGCGCGGCGCTACGAAGCCTCGACTCTGTGGAAGCAAGGAGATTCGGTTCGCAAAGGTTTGCAGCTCTACGAGCTCGCCGAGCGCACCGCGATCTTCGGCGATGCCCGCGCCCACTACTGGCTCCGCCCGACGCTCGAAGCGGCCGACGCGGCACGTCGCGCGGCGGAAGATCGGTACTATCTCGGTCCGCGCAAGGCCGCCGAAACGGCCCCGTGGGACGCGCCGCTGGCGCTCTACGAAGCGATCGGCGCTGCAAATTCGGGCCTCCGGCCTCGCATCGAAACGGCCCTGCTCGCGTACGATCGGACTTGCTCCGCGGCGCCGTATCTGGCCGAGTGGTATTCGCGCCCCGGGTTGAAGCTCACGAAGCGCATCGAGGTCGAGAGTGAGAAAAGCAACGACGGAACGAAGGTCAACAAACCTGCGACTCCCTCACCCGACGATCCCGTCAACGGGCGTCTTGCGCCGCTGTTTCGCAATGCGAAGAAGCTCGGCGAGTTGCTCGACGAACGGAGCGCGACGCCGTCGACCGATGCTCCGCCGTTCTTGGAATCGGCCCGCATCGTGGGAGAAGAACTCGAGGCGCTCGACCGCGACTTTCGCAACACGGTCGAAGAGCGCCTGAACGAGTCGGGCTCCGACGGCGCAACGCTCCGCGAACTGCAAGCCGCGCTCGACGTTCCGCTGTTGCCGGCTGATAAACGAGCGGCCGTAATGAAGAAGGCGAACGAGCTGGCCGTGCGCCTGCATGCCGCAGGGCTCGAAGATGCCGCACCCGCCGCAAAACCTGCCGACAAGCCGGCGAGCGATCTGGTCGCGATCGGTTTCGCGGAGCGGATCTCCGGTTGGCCGACCCATCCTTTGGCGATGATCCTCGACTTCGACGAACCGTCGAAGACACCGGAAGCGGCTGGAACGAAACCGGCCGATCCGCCCGCCGGCGACGTGAACGAAAAACATGCGGCGGCCGAACGTGTGGAACGGCTCGGCACGCTCGCCCGCGAACGGTTGCGACTGCTGCCGACGTTGCCGCTGGCCGACGATGCCGCCGTGGGAGATGCACCGCGTGTCGCATACGCGCGTACGGCCCGAGCGCTACGGAGCGCCGCACCGATTTGGTTCACAATGCCGACGGTCGATCCGATCGCGCGGCTGCGGCGCTTCGACATGCAGCAGCTCCTGCTGTGGGATTGTCGCCGTACGCTCGACGACTTCTGGGGCTCCGGCGGCGACAAGCCCGGCGCGATCGAGCGCTCGAAGCCGTTCTTCGATACGGCGGCGAGCGACCATCTCGCCGCCGCGCGCGAGTTGTTGCCGCCGACGTCGGCCGTCGATAAGGAGTTCGACGCTTTGCGTCGTCTCTTGAACTTGCGCCGGCTCGCGAGTCGTCGCGGAGCGGTCGCCGCCGTCGAGACCGGGCTGCCCGACGGCGCCGGCGATTCGATCACGCTCACGGTCGACATCGAACCGGGAGACGATTCCGCTCAGGCAGCCGTCCAGGGGGCGTTCCCCGCCGGCGAAGGAGCCGCCTTCGCCCGCAATGCCGAGACGATCTTGCCGCTCGTTCGGGAACCATGGAAGACGCCGCTCGCCGGCAAAGGGGCCGAGTTACGGCTGGCCGGGTCGGTGCCCGAGACGTTCGGTTCGGCCTTCCAAGCGGTCGCGATGTTTCGCGGCAACGAATACACGGTGCCGTTCATGCGGCCGGGGCTCGGGGGCGTGGTCGTCGACTTCGTCCCGACGCTGCCCGACACGGCGCAAGTCACGCTCTTCGGCGACCGACCGCAGCAATCGTCGGTCGTTTTCATTCTCGACTGTTCGGCGAGCATGGCGACCGACATGCCGGTCGAATTGATCGACGCGCAGAAGTTGCCGCGCCTCGAGATCGCCAAGAGCGTGCTGGAATCGCTCTTGGAACAGCTCGCGATCCGCGGCGATACGCGCGTCGGTGTCCGCTTCTTCGGGCATCGGGCCGGCTGGGCCAAAGAACAACTCTCGAAGATGCTCACGCAAAACGACTACGCGGGCTCGATCCCCGACGACGTGAGCCCGAGCTCCGACGTGGAGTTGGTGTTGCCGCTCGGTCGGTTCTCGTCGGTCGAGGCGGGCTTGGTGACGTCGCGTTTGAAGAGCGTGAAGCCGTGGGGACAGTCGCCGCTGTTTCTTTCGCTGCAAGATGCGCTGCGCGATTTCGACGCCGACAAGGGAGATACGGACAAGAGCATCGTCGTGATCACCGATGGCGCAAACTACCAATTCACTCCGGCCGGCGGCGGCGTGGCGGCACCGGCGCATCGCACGCTCAACGATGTCGCAACGAGCTGGCAAGGGAAGAACGTGCCGATCTATATTCTCGGCTTCGGCACGGCTCAGGCCGGCGATGCCGCGGCCGAGCGCGAGTTCACCGAGCTGGCCCGACGAACGCAAGGCCGGTACTTCCCGATCGGCAACGGTCGCGATCTGTTGACGACGCTGCGCGAGCGGCTCGGCCTCGGCAGTTACGAAGTCGACCCGTCGGGCGCGGCCGCGCTCGGCAACCAAGCGGCGACGAAGCTCAACAGCCCGGTCACGGTCTCCGGCCTGCGCAAACAACCGGCCGACTACACGGTCCGCTTCGAAGCGACCTCGCGGCAAGTCTTGCTCGAAGGGGGGGAGGCGTTGCAGCTCTATGCCTCGCGCGGCGGCGAGATCTCGGCCCGAGCCTACGACCAAGGGGTCCCGGTCGAAGACCTGTTGGTGAACGACAACGAGCGGCTACGTCTGACGGTGCGCGCTCATCGACCGCGGCGCATCGCGGCGGGGGTCGAGTTTCCGATCTCGGTGCAAGACGCCGATTCGTACTTCACGCGCCGGCCGACCGAGATGTGGATCGAGATCACGCCGACGACGAAGAACGGTGCGAAGAACGAAACCGAACCGCTGCCGACCTATATTTTCTACGATCGCAACTACACGCTCGGCACGCCGGTGCCCGTCGAGACCTGGACGGCCGATCGTTGGCCGGCCGGCAGCGCGCAGGCGAAGGTGCAAGTCTGGTGCAAGTATTCGCCGACCGAGCCGGGCGGAGCGACGCCGCTGCGCGAAATCGTCGAAGACCGCGCGCGGTTTCTCACCGGCACCCCGATCGCGCTCGTCGACGGCGCGACGTTCCGCGTGCAGCTTCCCGAGCGGATCGACGGCGACACGCCTTACGAGATCAAGATCATCGAAGAGCATGGTCCGGCCTCGCCGGGAGTCGGCGCGCTCAAGGTCCTCTTGGAGACCGAGAAGTCGCTGCTCCCGAAACGGATCGTGCGTCGGTTCGACGCGAAGCATCGCGTGGCGATCCATTCCTACTGGTTCGACCCGGACACGGCGCGGAAGGTGCTCGACTCCGCCGCCTCGCGCATCACGTTCACGACGCGCAACGCCACGCGCGACGGAGCCTGGCGCATCGAAAACCGATCGCTGACGGTCGACATCTTCGGCGCCGGCGAGACCCTGCCGCTCGACGCCGCGACCGGCGTGCGCTAACCGCGCGGGCCGCTTACTACGAGCCGCCCTTCAAGGCGACCGCGATCGCGACGACCAGGGCCAGCAGCACGCACACGCCGATCAGCACCGCCCGGCTCGGGCCGCGGCGGACAGGGCCCGACGCGGAGGAGTCGTCGTCGCCGTTCCAGCCGCGCATGATCGTCGAGAGGCGGACGGCGATCGTCGTCGGGGCGCCGGCCTCGGGATTCTTCGCCGGATCGGACTTCGCCTCGGGCTGCGGAGTCGATTCGCCAGCTTGCCCCGGCGGCATCGCCGACAGCGCGGCGGCGAACTCCGCGGCCGATTGAAAACGAAGCTCGGGATCTTTCTCCAAGGCCCTCAACGTGGCCGCGCCGATCGGCAGCCGCGCGACGTCGCTCGGCAGCGGCGGCACCGCTTCCGTGTTGTGCTTCACCAACACTTGCACCGGATTCGGGTCGTCGAACGGGGGCTTTCCCGCGAGCATTTCGTAGAGCACGACCCCCAGCGAATAAATGTCCGACGTCGGCGCGGGGAAATCGCCGCGGCATTGCTCGGGGCTCATATAGGTCGGCGTGCCGAGCACGTTGCCGTGTACCGTGAGGCGGGCCGATTCGGAGAGGCCGCCGCCGTCGGCACGTCCGGCGACTTTCGCGATGCCGAAGTCGAGCACTTTGACGTCGAGCGGCGCGCCGTTGCCGCCGCACAGAAAAATATTATGCGGCTTGAGATCGCGATGAACGACGCCGAGCTCGTGCGCCTCACCGACCGCCTCTAAGACCTGGCTCGCGATCTCCACGGCCGCGGCCGGAGCGACGCGTCCTTCGCGCGCCATGCGGAGCGTAAGCTCCTCCCCTGCGAGCAGCTCCATCACGACGTACGTTCGCCCTTCGCCGGTTTCCGCCACGTCGAGCACGCGGATGCAATGCGTGCTCCGCATCTCGTTGGCGAGCTTCGCCTCGCGCCGCAGGCGATGGCGGAGCGTCGGGTCGGCATCGGCTTCCGGCAGCAGCACCTTCAGAGCGACGCTCCGCTCCGTCTCGCAATCGAGCACGCGATAGACGATGCCGAACGAGCCGCGACCGATCTCCTGATCGATGCGGTATCGGCCGGCGAACAAGGTTCCGAGTGCGAGCATGAACGAATGATCCGAGAGATCCCGACGCGTTTACGGCCGGCCGCTAGTTTGCGGCGTCTTCGCGTCCGGTGCAAGCGGTGATTTGTCGTTCTTGCCCCCTCCCCAATCGACGGCCGGCCAAATAATCGCCCTGCCGTCTCTGCCGGTCGTGAGCGCGTTCAGTCCGTCGTGCGAGAAGGTCGTGCTGGAGACCGCTTGCTTATGTTCCTTCAACGTTAGGATTTCCTTGCCGGTGGTCGTGTCCCAGAGCTTGGCGAGGTTATCTTGCGAACCGGTAAGCACTCGTTCGCCGTCGACGGTAAACGCGACCGATGTCACGCCGGCCGTGTGCCCTCGAAGCACATATAAGTTTTCGCCGGTTTCGGCATTCCACACGATCGCCGTAGTGTCTTCGCTGCCGGTGGCGATGAACCTGCCGTCTTTCGATACGGCCACGGCGCGAACCGCCATCGTGTGCCCTTCCAGCGGAGGCAACTGTCGGCCGTCGGCGACGACCCAGCGGTGCGCGGTAATCTCTTCGCCGCCGGTAATGATGCGCTTGCCGTCGGCGGCGAACTCGGCGACGTACATCGCCCCTACCTGAGCGAACGACTTCCCTTCGAGCTCTCCGGTCTCGGCGTTCCAGAGGCGGGCCTGGCCGTCTTCCGAAGCGGTGAGCACTTGCTTGCCGTCGGACGAGAAGCGAACGGAATTGACGTTGCCCGTGCCGGCCGCCGCCAGACGCCGGATGGCGAGGCCGGTGACGGAATCCCAAATCTTCGCCGATTGATCCCAGCTGCCGGTCACGACGCGCGCGCCGTCTTTATCGGGAGAGAATCCCACCGAAGCGACCGCTCCTTGCGGGCTGAAGCTTTTCAACTCCGCGGCGGTCGCGGCATCCCATAGCCTGGCACCGTCGCCGCCGACGGTGAGCAGGCTTTTGTCGTCTTCGGAAAACATCGCGCACCAAACCAAAAAGTCGCGCGCCTCGAGATCCAAAAAGGGAGCGGCTTGGGCAAGCCGTTCGTTGCCCGCGGCCGGCGAAGGAATCTCGTCGCCGGTTTTGAGATCGAACATGCGGACCGTGCGGCGCACGGCATCCGTCGAAACGATCCGACGTTCGTCGTGCGACAAAGCGACCAACTGCGGCGACTTCTCCGTGCGCAACTCGTGCAAGACTCGGGCCGACTGGACGTCCCACACGCGGACCTTGCCGTCGTTGCAACCGGTGACGGCCGTTCGACCGTCGGCGGTTGCGGCGAGCGACGACACGGCCTGCGGATGCTTCAAGATCCGATCGCGCAGCGGCCGGCCCGTAACCAAGTCCCACTGCTCGACGGAATTGTCGGCCGAAGAAGTGAGCAGTAGCTTGCCGTCGTCCGAGAAGACGGCGCCGGTGATTCGATCGGTATGCGAGGAGAGTTCGCGCAGCAGGCTGCCGTCGGCCCGGCTCCACAGGCAACATCGCCCGCCGGAGTCGCCGGTGAAAAGTTGCAAGTCGTCGGCCGAGAAGGCGGTCCACACGATTTCATCGCCGCGGTTGGCGAGTCGGAACAAATTTTCCCCCGTCTCGGCGTACCACAACGTGGCCCCATCCTGCTCGTTGCCGGTCAGCACGACCGAGCCGTCGCGCGAGGCCGAGAGGGCTCCGGCTCGGCCGGCGGGTTTCAAGCGCAAAATCTCGACGCCGCGCGCGACGTCCCAAATGCGCGCCGTGTTGTCGATGCCCGCCGTCACGACGCGCCCCTGCGGGTGCTCATCGTCCATGCCCGGCAGGTTCGGAATAAACGCGGCCTGCGAGACCAAGAACGAATGCCCTTCGGAGATTTGCATCGACGACCCATCGGCGACGTTCCAAACGCGGGCCGTGTGGTCGCGGCCGCCGGTGACGATGCGCTGATCGTCGGGCGAGAACTCGGCATGCAGCACGGCGTCGGAATGCTTATGCAAGACGAGCTTGCCGAGCACTTTTTCTTCGGCGTACTTATCGAAGTCCCAGAGGATCGCGCTCCGATCGTGGCTCCCCGAGAGAAGCCGCTTGCCGTCGGCGGATAAGACGCACGATCGGATCCAACCGGCATGGCCGCGGAGTGTCTTTTCGAGCCGACGATTCTTAGCGTCCCACACTTTGACTGTGTTATCGTTCCCGGCGCTGACGATGCGCAAACCATCGGCGGAGAAGCCGACCGAGCGGACGGCGGCATCGTGCCCCTGGAGCGCGTCGAACTTCACTGGAATTTGCGGCTTTTTGTCGATCAGTTTCTCGAAGTCGAAAGCGCGAATATCGGCCGGGTCCCAAAGCATCACGCGCTTGTCGTCTCCGGCCGTAGCGACATACTTGCCGTCGGGCGAAAAGGCCGCCGCGTAGACCGGGCCTTCGTGGCCCCTGAACGGCTCGCTCGGTTTCTCCGTTTCGATATCCCAAACGAACGCGTTGCCGTCTTGGCCGGCGGTGACGATGCGCGTTTCGGGAACATCGGGACCGAGAGGCGGGGCAAACGCCGCGGACCAGACCCACCAGTTATGCCCTTGAAAGATATGGAGCTGTTTCTTGGTTTCGATTTCCCACAGCCGTGCGGTTTTGTCGTAGGAACAGGTGAGCAAGCGCAGCCCGTCGCGCGAGAAAGCGACGCCGAGCACGCCGTCTTCGTGGCCCGAGAACGTCCGCTTCAACTCGCCGGTAGCGGCATCGCGAATCTGCACATAAGCGTCGGGATCGCTACCGCCGATCGCGATGTCTTTTCCGTTCGGAGAAAAAGCGACGGCATGCACGTATTTGGAACCGTAACGGATGACGGTCGGCGGCGCCGAGCCTTCGACCGACCAGATGCGCACGCTGTTGTCCCAACTCCCGGCGGCGAAACGTTTGCCGTCGGGCGAGAACGCGACGCAATCGATCGGGCCGACGGTGCGGAACGTCTGTTTGTTTTGCCCGCAGAGGTACATCAACCGACCCCATTCCCACCGGCGTAGGCTCGCCTCGCATTGATCGAGCAAGGCTTCGGCGGTGCCGAACGAGTTTTCCTCGATCTTCGCCGCCGCGAGTCCGATTCGTGCGACATACGCTTCGTAGGTCTTGGCCGTCTGTGCCGCTTTGGCGTCGGCCGCGGCTTTGATAGCCGCAGCTTCGGCCGTTTTCGCCAGCGCGGCCGCTTCGCGCGCACGCTGCTCGGCGAGCGTGGCGTCGTTGAGGCGTTGGGTGGCGAGAGTTTCCGCGGTGCGAGCCTTACCGGCTTCGGTCGTTGCCGTGTCGGCGGCGGTTTGCGCTAGTGCTTCCGCATCGACGGCAAGCTGACGATCGGCTTTGGCCGTTTGTTCGGCGATCAGAGCGAGCTTGCGATCGCGATTGATCTGAAAGAACGCGCCGGTTACGACGACGATCACGAGCGCCGCCAGCCCGATCGCCATACGCTTCGCGGCGGTGAGGCGCTGCTGACGTTGTTCCCGTTCGTCGCGGCCGGCCGTGGCGCGGATGCGAATGTCGTCGTCGCGCAAGTCGCCGGCGTCGAGCAGCGAAAGAGCGAGATCGAAGTCGGCCTTCGTGACCGCCGCCTCGGCGTAAGCTTCCTTCGTCGCGCGGACCCCCGCCTGCGCTTGTTCGCTGCCGCTCCACAAGCCGAGCGCTTGCTGAAACCCGAACAGCGCGCGGGCGAAGTCTTGATAGTCTTTCGACTCGCTCGCGCGCGTCAGATCTTCTTGCGCTCGCACCGCGAGCACGATGCTCTCGGCGTGCGATTGGTACTCGCGAATCTCGTTTTGGAAGTCCTTCACCGTCGCCGGGCGTTCTTCCCGCGACGACGCCATCGAGCGCCGCGCGATCTTGATCAATTCGCCGTCGTGATCCGTCGGCACGATCTCGTTGCGCGCCGCCGCGAACAAGCAGCCCATCACGTTCGGGCCCGTATGCGGCGGCCGGCCGACGACGATCTCGAACAAGATCGCGCCGAGTAGATACACATCGCTGCGGGCGTCGATATGCGCAATCGGGCCGGTCGCCATCTCGGGAGCCATGTAGGCCGGGGTGCCTCCCATGCCGGGATCGTAAGCGGCGACGCTGATCTTGCGCGACTCGGCAGTGAGCAGCGCGAGCCCCCAGTCCATGAGCAGCACTTCGCCGTAGTTGCCGAGCATCACGTTTTCGGGCTTCAAATCGCGATGGACGACGCTGCGCGAGTGGGCGAAGGCGACGGCGTCGGCCACCTTCATCAAGATTTCGATGTTCTCCGCGAGCGACTTCTTCGCGAGCACTTTGTTCCACGGCGTGCCGACGACCCGCTTCATCGAATAGAAGTAAGAGCCTTGCTGACTGGAGCCGAGATCGTAGATCGGCACGATGTTCGGATGGTCGAGCTCGCCCGTGATGACCGCTTCGGAAAGAAACTTCGCGCGCTGATGTTGGTCGGTCGTCTTGTCCGACTTCAACATCTTCACGGCGACCGTGCGATCGATCGAGGCTTGCCGCGCCGCATAGACGACGCCGATCCCGCCTTCTCCGATCATGTCGAGCAGCTGATAGTCGGCATCGGCCGCGCGGCCGCCGCTGATGGCTTGCAGCACGCGCCGGCCGACCATCAGCGATGGAATTTCTTCCACTTCATCGGCGGCTTGAAGCGTCTTTCGCTTATGGGCCGAGCCGGTGACGGTGCCCGACCAGAGATCGCTCATCCGCGCGACGTCGGCCGGATCGAGCTTCGGGCCCGAGCCGATGAGTGAAGACGGCAGAGCGATCTCGTCTTCGGGAAGTTGGAGCGGCGCAGAAAACGTTTGCGTATTCAGCAACTGCGTCGGGCTTTCGCGCTTCGCGTCCGTGGCACCGAGACTTCGGTCGGTCGTCTTGTAATGATCGACTTCCGGCGGCGGCGGGGCGGCGGCAGGCGCCGGCGGAGCCGTCGCCGCTACGACCTCGGGCGGCGAGGCTGAAGGAGGCGAAACAACATCGGGCGAAGCGGCTTCAGGCGAAGTAGCTGCGGCAGGCTGTGCGACGAGCGATCCGCCGAGCGACTCGAAATCCTTCGACGACACCATCAGGGTGCCCGTGATCTCGACGGGATGAGCCGCGACGGGCATGACGCCGCCCGGGCCGACGTATGCCGTGGCACCGAGCGCGCCCTCTTGTGCGCCGACGGCAGGGGTCGCCGGTGCGGCGAGCGCCGCTTCGGCCGCGCGAGCGACGATGCGCTCGAACGTATCGATGAGCGACGGCTGCACCTCGGGCGGGGGTGGCGGGCCTTTCCGTTTGCGCGTACCGCCGGCGATCAGCCCATCGCAACAGGGGCAGACCGGCGACGTCGCGAAGGCGGCGCCCAGTTCACGGCCGCAGGAGGCGCATTTCCGCATCACGGAACGGGACCTCGCAGCTCATTGAATTCGGGAGTCGAAGCGGCGGGAGAACCGACACCGCGCACACCCTGCGGCGGCACCGACAGGTTCGGCCCGACGATGCCCGGGCCCGCGCCGTCGCGCTCTTCCGGCGATGCGTTGGAGGAGTTGTCCGTCGCGGCGGGAGTCTTTGCGATCGGCGGCACGTTCTGCACTTCGGAGGAAGGCAGGCGGAACTGCTTCGGCGGACGATCGGCTTGCAGATCGCCGGGAGAAACGGCGAGCCCGCGGAACATGATCACGTCGGCCAGCATGCGCGGCATCGTGAAATCGTTTTCCTTTAAGTACAGCCGATAGTGCCCGTCCGGAAGCGTTTTTAGGAACTCGGGGAGATCGTCGAGCACGGCCAGCTTCAGCCTGTATCCGGTCGACGCCTCGACGCCGCGCGACACTTTGCGCAACTCGACCGTGCGCTCGACGGCCGCCACCTGCTGCGCGACGGCCCGACGATCGTTGATCGCCGTCGGTGCGGTCGGGATGGTCGTGCGCACTTCGGGCGTTTCCGGAATGATGTACGCGCGCAACAACGAAGGGGTGTCGATGATTCCCAAATCGCGCACGATCGGGGTCGGAATGCCGGTGCCGGGAACTTCGATCGTCACGTCGCTCGTCGACACGCCGCCGTCTTTGTCGATCGCCGTCACTTCGATTTTGATCGGGGCCGCCGCATTGCTCGGATCCGGAGCGATGAGGAACGTAAACGCCTGCGCGAGAGCCGTGCCCGGCAGCACGTGCGGCAGGAAGGTCTGTTGCGGGAAGCCGGTCTTCGAGATCCCCCAGGTGATCAAGACGCTGAAGTAATCCTTCGGAGCGTCGTTGATGACGCTCGTCAACGACGTCGACGCGGCGGCATCGACGTTCGAGGCGAACAGCTTGGTGATCTCCGGAGGAACGTTGATCACGTCGACGTCGATGTCCTTCACGGTCGACGCGTTGCGGTAGGTGTAGCCTAGCGCGGTTCCGACTTCGGTCGACGTCGCCGTGATCTTGAACTTCGTATCGAGGTTGTCGTCGGCGTAGATCGTCATCCCGAGGAATTGGGCCCAAGTGAGCACGTAGGTCTTGATGCCGCTCATGTCGGTCGCGGTCGGCGCGATCAACGTCACGCCGTCGGACCCGCGCAGTTGAACCTGCGGTATGACCCCTTCGATCTTAACCGACGTGATCTCTTCGGAGCCGTCCGTGTCGGTCAGAGAGATTACGAGGCCGGATGCGAAGGGGGTGTTCTCTTTGCCCGAGATCGTGAATCCGACGGGAAACGTCGGGGCATCGGCAACCGGATCGACCGTGATCGAGAAGATCGCGAGGCTGCTCGTGAGCGGGCCGCCGCCGGCCGTGGCGTCGTCGGTGACGACGAACGTAAACGAATCGGTCCCGGCGTAATTTGCGGCGGGCCTATACTTGTAATTGCCGTTCGAGACGAACTCGAGAACGCCATGCACGGGCGGATTGATGATGGTGTAGGTCAGCGTTTGGACAAAGTCGTCGTCGCCGTCGTTGCCCGCCAACACAACCGCCTTCGGAGTATCTTCGAGCGTCGTGATCCCTAGTCCGGCGGCGGCCGTCGGTTGATCGTTCACCGGATTGATGTGGAGTAGGTAGTCGGTCGTGACGAACGAGCCGCCGGGATCCTTCACCTTGATCGTGATAATGACGTCGCCCGAAAGGTTCGGCGCGGTCAGAGCGAGGATCGTGCGAGCTCCGCTCGACGGACCGTTGAAATTGTAGACGAAGATGTCGGAGTCTTTGACGAGCGTCTGATTGTTCGACGTCGCGGTCACGTCCAACATCCCGAGATTCGGCGCCGTTTCGGCGTCGGTGACGGAGACGACGAAGGCCACACCGCCGGCATCTTCATTGATCGTCGAGCCGCTCGGCGCCGTGACGAACGACGGGGGGTTGTTTACGTCCACGTTCAGCTTAACGAAGTTGGTCGCACCCGACGCGTCTCGAACGGTCAGCGTGATCTCGACGTGGCCGAAAGCGCCCCCGACCGGCGTAAACTTCACGTTGCGCGATGTGCCGCTGCCGCCGAAGACGATGCCGCCGTCGGCGATGATCCCCTGAGCGTTCGACGTGCCGATCATCGTCAACGTGGCGGGATCGTTGTCGACGTCGCCGATCGTAAACGCAAAGGTTCCGCTCGTCACGGTTTGCAGAATCGTGATGCTCGTCGGGGGCGGATACGAGATCGTCGGCGCATCGTTGATCGGGTTGACCGTCACGATCTGCGACGCCGCGGCGCTGTCGACAAAGCCGTCGTTCACCGTAAACACGATCGTCCGATCGCCGCCGGTCGGATTTTGGCTCGTGTTGGAATACGTGATCGATTGCAGCGCTAGAATATAGTTCGCGATGCTCGTCGTACCGGTCAGCGTGAGCGTCCCCGCGCTGTAAATTCCGCTGATGCCGTTCTGGTTTACGAACGACAACTGATCTTGAATTCCCGCATAGGTGTCAGGCCTGATTTTAATCGTCGCCGAAGAGACCGTTGCGCCGACGTCGACATCGCTCACGGAGACGCCCGAATCGATGACGACCGGCGCGGCGTTCTCGTTATAGATCGTCGCGATGCCGGTGGTCGTCACTACCGGCGCGTCGTTCACGGAGTTAACGAGAATGCTCGCCGACGCCGTCGCGATGCTGAACGCAGTCGTGCCGCCGTTGGTCGAGGCATCGGCCGTGTTGCCGGCGGTGCCGCTCGTCGTGTCCCACGCGCGGAACGTGAGGCCGGGGGTCACGGTGCCGTTGAAGTTCAAGTTCGGCACGAACCGGACCCGCATCTCGCTATCCGACAGCAAGAGGAGAGCCGTGGAGTCGGAGAGGGCGCCGAATGCCGTCCATGTTCCGGCGTTCGTCGTGCGGTATTCCCAACTGCCGTTCGTGGTCGTCGCACCGGTAACCGCGATCCCTTTCGCTACGCCTACGCCGTCCGCGTCGGTCACTTGGCCGGAGATCAACGCGCTGACCAGCGTCCCCGTGTTCGCGGCCGAGGTCACGTCTTCGTTGATCGCCGTTAAGCTGTTCGCGCCTGTGAGAACCGGAGCGTCGTTGATGGGGTTGACCGTAACGCTCGCCGAAAAAGCAGCGGTGCTGTAAGCCGTCGTGCCGCCGGTGGCCGAGGCGTCTCCTACGCCGCCGGCCGTGCCGCTCGTGGTGTCCCAGGCACGGAACGTGAGGCCGGGAGTCACGGTGCCGTTGTAGTTCAAGTTCGGTACGAATCGCACCCGCATCTCGCTGTCGGATAGCAACAGCCGAGCCGCGGCATCGGAGACCGAGCCGAACGCCGTCCAAGTTCCGGCGTCCGTCGTGCGAAATTCCCAAGTGCCATTCGTAGTCGTCGCACCTGTGACCGCGATCCCCTTCGCCACTCCCACGCCGTCGATATCGCTCACCTGTCCGGCGATCAACGCGCTGACGAGCGTTCCCGTATTTGCCGCCGTGGTTACGTCTTCGTCGATGGCCGTTAAGTTGTTCGCCCCCGCCAGAACCGGCGCGTCGTTCACGGCGTTGACCGTGATGCTCGCCGAAGCGGTGTCGACGCTGTAGGCCGTCGTGCCGCCGTTGAGCGTTGCCACGCCGACCCCGCCCGGCGTGCCGGTCGTCGCGTCCCAGGCGCGGAACGTGAGGCCGGGAGTGATGACGCCGTTGAAGTTCGCGTTCGGCACGAACCGCACCCGCATCTCGCTGTCGGCCAGCAACAGCCGAGCCGCGGCATCGGAAACGACGCCGAACGCCGTCCAGGTTCCGGCGTTCGTCGTGCGATATTCCCAGGTGCCGTTCGCGCTCGTCGTTCCCGTCACGGCGATTCCCTTCGCCACGCTTGCGCCGTCCGGATCGGTTACGTTGGTGCCGGAGATGAGCGCGCTGACCAACGTCCCGGTATTCGCACCCGTGGTCACGTCTTCGTTGATGGCCGTCAAATTGTTCGTGCCCGTCAGAATCGGGGCGTCGTTCACGGCCGTAATCGTGATCGTGCGCGTATCGGCGGCGCTCGTATCTTCGCCATCGGTAACGGTGAACGTCAGGGTGCGATTCTGCGTTTGCGGCTTGTCGCTCGTGTTGCGATAGGTGATCGATTTGATCGCGTCTCTGTATTGGTCTTTGGTCGCATTGCCGGTGAGCGTCAGAATGAGTTTGCCGCCGGCCGTCGACAAAGCGCCCGTGATTTCAGGCGTGTTCGTGAATTCGAGCACGTCTTCGTTCGTGACAAGGGGCGGCAACGTCAGCGAAATCGTCGCTCCCTTGATGTTGGGGTCGTCGCCGTCGGTGACCGTCGTAATCCCGGAAGCAATCGCCACCGAACCGTCTCCCTCGGTATAAACGATCGGAGGATTCGGGATGGAAACCACGGGGACCTGATTCGGCCCGACTTGGATCGTGCGCGAGACGAGCACGCTGTCGATGACCTTGTCAATCGCCCGGTCGCTGACGCCGAACGTGACGATGCGGTCGGCCGTATTCGGCGTTCCACCCGAGTTTTGAAATTTGACCGATTGCAACGCGGCTTCGTACTCCGCTCGCGTCGCCGTTCCGCTGAGCGTAATGACGTACGTCGAGCCGGGAGCCGTGGCGACGCCGGAGATACCGTTTTGATTCGTGAACGTCAGCGAGTCGTTCGTCTTCCGGTTCGTCAGCGTAATGACTGCGCCGTAAAGAAAATCGTTGTCGGGATCGGTGATCGTGATCGTCGCATCGATCACCTTCTCACCGTCGTTCTTCTGATAGATCAGATCGGGCCCGGTCGGCGAAAGCACCGGCACGTCGTTCACGGCCGCGACCGAGACGGTTTTCGTCGCCGCCGGTCCGTTGCCGTCGCCGTCGTTGAGCGTGAAGGAAATCGTTCGGTCGCCTTCGGTCGGCTTATCGCTTCCGTTGTGATACTTCACCGAGCGGAGCGCAAGCAGGAAGTTCGCCTTGGTCGTCGGCCCGGTCAACGTAAGCGTCCCCGCGCTATAACCTCCGGTGATGCCGAAGTTATTCGCGAAGACGAGCTGGTCTTCGACACCGGCATAGTTCGTGATGGTCACCGTGGCCGATTGCAGATCGGTGTCGTCGACGTCGACGAGGGTAATGCCTGCGTCGATGACGAGCGCCGTATCCCCTTCCACGTAAGCGGTCGTGCCGCCGGTCGTGGTCACGACCGGCAGATCGTTCACGGCGTTGACCAAGATGCTCGCCGACGCGGTCGTGGAGCTGAAGGCCGTCGCGTTGCCGTTCGTCGAGGCGTTTCCTATGCCGCCGGCCGTGCCGGTCGTGGCGTCCCAGGCACGGAACGTCAGGCCGGGAGTTACGGTGCCGTTGTAGTTCAAGTTCGGCACGAACCGGACCCGCATCTCAGCGTCGGCCAATAACAGCCGTGCCGTGGTATCGGAGACGGAGCCGAACGTCGTCCAAGTCCCGGCGTTCGTCGTCCGATATTCCCAGGTGCCGTTCGTGGTCGTCGTCCCCGTGACGGCGATTCCTTTCGCCACTCCCACGCCGTCCGCATCGGTCACCTGACCGGCGATCAGCGCGCTCACCAGCGTCCCCGTATTCGCCGCCGTGGTCACATCTTCATCGATGGCGGTTAAGTTGTTCACGCCGGTCAGATCCGGCGCGTCGTTCACGGCGTTGACCGTGATGCTTGCCGACGCGGTATCGACGCTGAAAGCCGTCGCGTCGCCGTTGGTCGAGGCATCGGCCGTGGTGCCGGCCGTGCCGCTCGTCGTGTCCCAGGCGCGGAACGTAAGGCCGGGAGTTACCGTGCCGTTGAAGTTCAAGTTCGGCACGAACCGCACGCGCATCTCGCTGTTGGAGAGCAGCAGCAAAGCGGTTGAGTCGGAGAGCGCGCCGAACGCCGTCCACGTTCCGGCGTTGGTCGTGCGGTATTCCCACGTGCCGTTCGTAGTCGTCGCCCCGGTGACCGCGATCCCCTTCGCCACGCCCGTGCCGTCCGCATCGGTGATCTGCCCCGCGATCAACGCGCTGACGAGCGTTCCCGTGTTCGCACCCGAAGTCACGTCTTCATTGATCGCCGTGAAGTCGATCGCCCCCGCGAGCACCGGAGCGTCGTTCACGGCCGCGACGACCAACGTCCGCGTTCCGATGGCGCTCAGGTTCAACCCATCGTTCACCTGAAAGCCGATCGTCCGATTCGCGGCCGACGGATTCTCGCTCGTGTTCTGATACTGAATCGAGCGGAGCGCCGTCTGGTATTGCGCCAGCGTCGCGGTTCCGCTGAGCGTCAGCGTGAGCGTGCCGGCGTTGATACTCGAAGAACCGAGGATGGTCCCCTGATCGGTAAAGAGCAGGTCTTCCGCACCGGTATCGAGAATCGTGAGGGTGACGGTCGCGCCGGTCAACGTTCCGGCGCCATCGGTGTCGGCGACCTGGACCGCGCCATCGAGCAGTTTCGGTCCTTCTTGTTCATCGTACGTGAGGTTCGCCACGGTCGGCGTTACCGTCGGCGGGGCGTTGAAGCGCACTTGGAAAGCCCGCAGCGCGGTTTCGCCGTTGCCGTCCGTCACCGTGATCGTAATCGTCGTCGTGCCGACCCCGTTAGCGACCGGCGTGACGATGAGAGTTCGATTGGCTCCGGAGCCGCCGAACGTAAAACTCCCCGGCACGTTCGTAACGACTCCGGTGTTCGACGAAGCCGCGCTCAGCGTCAGCGAGCCCGGCGCAGTTTCCGTATCGCCGATCGTGAACGCGATCGCACCCGTAGCCGTTCCTTTCGGTCGGGCGACGTCGGCGATGGCGAGCCGTCGAAAATCGGTGACGGGCCAAGCGTCTCGAACGTTCCGTTGTCGTCGAGATCCCAACTGTAGGTGAGCGTGTCGTTGATGCCCACATCGGTCGCGGTGCCGGTGAGCGTCACCATGGCGTTCGCGCCGGTCGTGTAGGGCCCATGCGCGTTGGCCGTCGGCGCGACGTTGTTGACGACCACCTGCATCGCGGCCGAGGTCAGCGTCGATGCATCCGCCCCGACGACCGTGATCCGCACGTTGTAATGGCCGACTTGGTTGTTCGCATACACGTGCGAACCGACGATCGTGGTGTTCGTGTTCGCAGCGGTCGGTTCCGAAGTCGCCAACGTGCCGTTCGACGTGCTCGACTGCGTTCCGTCTCCCCAATCGACCGTGATCGTGTGGTTCTTATTCAACCCTGCGGCGTTGTCTTGATAGCTCGCCCCGCTAAGCGAGAAGAGCGAGCCTTCGTTTACCGGGCTGCTCGTTCCCGCCGTGACCGCGGAGACGGCGAAGACACGCCGCTCTTCCATCCGTCGGACGCGGAGTTGCACGAAGTCGTCCGGTCGACGAGCGGCCTCCTGTCCGCGGCTCGGCTTCGAGCGAAACAGCCTGCGGACCCAATCTGAAAGCGGCATAGGACTTTACTCGTTCACTAGAACGTAGAGACCCTGAAGCGCACGTGAGTCGCGGCAGGCCCGACTCCGCGGCGCAAGCCCCTCCATTTTACGCGATCGGAATATCCGGCAAGGTAAGATAATTATAGTCCTGCGAACCGCTTTCAAACCGCTTAGTTATAACGACTTAAGTCGCAAACACGCTCCTTCTCCGCCGACCTCGACACCTGCATCTGTTGTATCGGTCGTTCCGAGCCGACAATCCGCCGCGCCGCCGAGCGACCGGCATCTCTTCTCCAACCGCTGCCGTGAGCCTGTCGGAAGCGCAGCCGGAGCGCTGCAATCGTGCCCCCGATCTCTGCGGCGGGGTTCTTGTCGTACGGCTCCTAGCGGATGTGTTGCTCACGCCGGTTCTAGCGCAGCTACCGCCTATTCGGACTGGAAGCATTTCTCTGATAGCTCTCGAACATCCGCGCCGAAACAATCGGTACGAACGGCCCTCGGCTCGATCAGTTCGGACCGTCCGTTCTTCCCTGTCGGAAAGCCTCATGACCCCGTTCTTCCGTCGCCGACGAACGCTGCTCGCGCTGCTGACCTTGCTCGGCGGCGCGGCGAGTTGCTTTTCGTGCTCGACGGCCGGCGAGCTCTCGGCCTTTAAGAACTACGAGCGCGATGCGCAGCGGAACGACGGGAAGCAGAGCCCCAAGCAGCCGGTCGCGAAGCAGCCGGTCGTCGCGGCTGCCCCTCGCCGCGCGTCGACCGGAAAGACTTCGTACCTGCCGCAGAACATTCCGCGTCCGAACACTACCCGCTCGACCAGCGCTCCGGTAGCGCCGCTCCCTGGCGCCCAAGCTCCGCAATTGCTCGAAGCGCCGCCGGAACTTCCCCGCGCGACGATCGTGCCGCTCGACTCGATCGTCAGCGATGCAGCAGCGCAACCGATCGCGCCGCTCGTCGCCATGCAACAACCGCCCGAACCGCAGCAAACCGAGCCGCAGCGCAATGCCGCGCCGCCGATCATCGTTCCTCCGCAAGCCTCGGAACTCGTTCCCCCTCCGGCCGGCACCGAAGAGCTCGCGCCGTTCGTTCCTCCGCCGCTCACGGGCATCGGCGCAGCGACGACTTCGATCGCGCTTCCCAAAGGGGAAATGCCCCGCAACTTCGCGAAGCTGACGCATGGCAACGAAACCCAACTCCTCGCCCCGCCGGATCAAGCCCCGCAGGTCAGTGCGCCGTTCTATTCGACGCCCCGCGCTCCCGACTTCACCTATCGCCCGCTCTACTTCGAAGAGCGCGGCCTGGAGCGCAACGGTCGGACGATCGGTTTGCTGCAGCCGGGCCTTTCCGCAGCGCACTTCTTCGGCACGATTCCGATTCTCCCCTACAAAATGGGTGCGCAACCTCCGTCGCGCCCGATGTACACCGGCAACGGCGTCAACGTCCCGAGCGATCGGCTCACCTGGCGCGATCGCGTGCGCGGCGTCATGGCCGAAGCGCTCGTCGTGCTCGGCTTCAACTACGCGATGCCGTAAACGAGAGGCGGCATAAACCGCGCCGGCTCGCTACTCGAAACGAAACGTCTGCGCGAGCCGCCGCGCAAGCGTCGCCGCGAGCGATTCGGGATCGACGTGAATCTTCGTCGGCACGAGCGTGTCGAACGTCGCGTCGTCGACCGGCCCGTCGATCTCGATCTGCACCTGATACTTCGTCGTCGCGCCGTCGCGTGCCCCGCGCCCCTGCTCCGTCCGACCGAGCGCGAGCGCTTCATCCTCGGGCTCCCATTCGCGCTGCGCGACTTCACGCACAGTGCCGTATAACACGGTCCCAGCAAGGGTCGTCGCGCCGCTTCGGCCGCCGTTGCCCGCCTCGATCAACAGCTCGACTTTGCAGCCCGGCCGAATCGCCAGCACATCGGCTTGATCGATGATCGCCGTCGCTTCGACGCGGCGCGGATCTCCGACAAGACAAATCGGCGCACCGGCTTCGAGCGTCGCTCCGAGGTTTTCCCGCGCCGAAACGGCTCCGCTCCAATCGTTCAACACGCGCGGATCGGCTTGCTCATTGATTTTGCGCCGCGCGGGAATGATCGTCCCTGCAATGGGGGCTTTGAGCGTTAGGCGTTCTTCATCACTTGTGCGCTGGGCCAGTTGCCGTTCGGCATCGACGAGCGCTTGCCGCGCCGTCGGCAGATCGACCTTGACGCTCGGGTCGGCCTGTTGCCGTAGCTCCAAGTTGCGCAATGCCGCCGCGAGTCGTCGGCGCTCGCTTTCCAACTTCAACACTTCGCGCCGTAACGCGGCGTCGCGCAGCACCGCGATCGTATCTCCCGCGCGCACGTTGCCCGACGGCACGATCGACTCCAACGTGCCGGGCTGCGTCACGTACACCGTCTCGGCCCCCGCCGGCCTTAAGATGCCGTCGACTTCGATCGACCGCGGCAGAGGGATCGCCAATGCCGTGGCAATGATCCCGACGACGAGTAAGCTGACCAGCCAAAACCTCGGCTGCCGAAACAAACTGCGCGAGCTCGGCTCGGCCAAGCGGCGACCGATACGCATCGCCGGCGACATCGCCAACCCGACGACGGAGAGCACCGTAACGAGCTGCGCCGCGAGTTGCAGACCGTACGTCGCGGCCCAAGCGTTTAAGATCCGCAACGCGCCGAACATGACGAACCACAGAAAGAGGGTCGACGCGAGCGAATACGCAGCGAGCGCGACGGTGCGCAACGGCGCATGCTCGTTGCCTCGCAAGTCGCGCCGCCGCGGATCGTCGCCGAACCAGAGCCGTTCGGCCCAGCGCCGCCACACGTCGCCCCCCTCTTGCGCCAAGTGCGGGATCTCGACGAAGTCGGCCAACACGTGATAGCCGTCGTAGCGCATCAACGGATTGCCGTTAAGCATGAGCGTGTTCACGGTGCAGACGAACATCAGCGCGAGGCACAAGGTATGAAAGCCTCCCGGCTCGCTGAACCACCAGAGAAACGTCGCCCCGGCCGCGATCACGAGCTCGACTCCGATCCCCGCCGCGCTCACGGCCATGCGCGACCGTTTATCCGCGAGCATCCACACATCGCTCACGTTGCAATACAAGCTCGGCGTGAACAAGAACAGCATCACTCCCATCTCATGGCATTCGCCGCCGAAATGCTTGCAGACCAGCGCGTGGCCGATCTCATGCAGCAGCTTCGTAAGCCCGATGGCCGCGGCGAACCAGAGCGCGTTCTGCGGTTGAAAGAAGTCTTGTTGCGTCGGCAAGCGCGCGATCAATTCGCGCCAATGCGTAAACACCAGCACGAGCGCGCCGAGGATCAAGAGCCCGTAGCCTGTCAGCGCGACGGGCGAAAGCAACGCGCGGACTTCCGGATAAATCCGCCGCAGCGTTTGCTCCGGGTCGAACCCGCGAAAGCGAATCATCAACGGGTTCAGCCAAGTCGAACGGCGCTCGTTGCGGCGTGCGGCGGCGCGGCGCGTCGTGAGCACTTCCCCCTGCCCCGGCGCATCGGAAAGAATCAACCCTTCGCCGTGCAATTGCCGCACGAAGCCTTGCAGCATGTCGAGGCTGAGCCGTTTCGGTGCGAACGCCGCCTCGAACTCCGCTTGAATCTGCAGGAGCCCGAGCCGGCCGTCGAGGCGCTCGAAGATCCAAAACTCTTCTTCTTCCAACTGGAAGTAGCGCATCGCGACGGGATCTTTCAAGCCCCACACGCGTCGTCGTTCGTAGCGCAACGCGCGCACTTCGAGATCGCGCCGACGACGGAGCGGCCAGGCTCGCGAGTTTCCGCCGACGGCGAACGTCGCCATGGATTACGACCCTTTCACCGCGCTCGCAGCGGTCGGCGGCGCGAGCTCCAGCGTTCCCCGTTCGCCGGGGCGAAGCTCGTGGTTCCGGTTTTCGATCTCCGCCCAGACCCGAATCTGCCCGTTCACCGGATCGATCTCGGGACTGACGAACACGAGCTTGCCGACGAACGGCGCGCGCTCGACGCCGGCCGAGTCGGCAATGAACCGCACGCTGCGTCCCGTCCAACTTCCGACCGCCTGACCGGCGGGCACGAACGCCTCGGCCCGCATCCGATCGATCCGGACGACGCGCAACACGGGATCTCCCGGCTTGACCCATTCCCCTCGCCGACGATGCAGCTGCACGACTACGCCGTCGAGCGGCGACATGATCTGCCGTCGATCGACGACTTGCTGCGCGACGGCGAGCTCCGCTTGCTTCAAGTCGCGCGTCTGGCGGGCCACTTGCAGATCGTGTTGCGCTTCCTCGACGGACAGCTCGCCTCGTTCGGCTTCGAGTTGCAATTTCTCGAGCTCGGTCTTCGAGATGCTCCGCTCGACTCTTTCCATCGACACCTGCGAGCGCTTCAATTCCGACATCGCGACCTTCGCGGCTTTGTCGGCGAAGCGCACCTTCACATCGTTCGCGGCGGTCGTCGCGGCGATCTTCACTTCGGCCGCGGCTTTCGCGAGCGCGAGTCGCGCGTCTTCGTCGTCGACCTTGCCGACGATTTGCCCTTTCTTAACGACGTCCCCTTCGTTGACCTTCAGTTCCGTCAGCAAGCCGGCATCGCGCGCGGGAATCTCGGCCTGTTCGATCAACGTCACTAAGGCGTCGGCGATGCGCAACTGCGACGGCTGCGCTTCGTCGGCTTCGGCGCGCGCGGCGAATAGGCCCTGCGCTGCCAACAGCGAGATCGCGAGCAGATGTCGAACGGATGACCTCATGACGACCCTCCGGAATTCAACTCCGCTCCCGCGTTCGCAACGCCGCGAACGTCCTACCAGCCTACTGCGACACGGATCAGAACAATAGCTGCGTCCGGACGACATGAATCAAATCGAGCAACCAACTGCGGGCCAGCGACGTCTCGCCGCAACGCAACTTCGCCACGACCGCAGCACCGGGCCGGAGCTCGTCGCGCGGCATCGCGCCGATGTCGGCCGTCACCCGCACGGTCGCCTCGCCGTCGACGGGGGCTTCGCTCCGCCGGGCCGTTTCACGAACCTGCGCCGTGTACGTCGTTTGCGGCGCAGCAGCGGAAACGAACTCCACTTCGAGCGGCGTCTTCTGCTCGCGCTGCGCTTCATGGACGTAGCCGATCCGATCGTCGGGCACCAGCAACTCCAGCTCCCAAGGACCGGCCACGTCGCCGATCGAAAGCAAGAGTTGCCCCTTCCGCACCGGTCTTGCGGCGAGCGATTGCTCGACGTCCCACGTCAGCACTTGGCCCGCGAGCGGACTCGTCACGACCAGCGCTTGGCGTTGTCGCAGCAGCTCGGCGTGTTGTTCGCGAAGCCCGATGAGTTGCTGCTTCATCTCTTCTTCTTCCGCCGTGAGACGAAACCGCTCGCTCGTATCGCTCGTCCCGGCCGGCGAGCCGCGCAAGCGGGTCGCTTGCACCGAAGCGAGCCGCTTCTCCGAAGTTTGAATTTCGCCCGAGACGCGCGTCAGCTCGAAATCGAGTTCCGGGCTGTGCAGCGTAAGGAGCGTTTCCTCCGCACCGACGTCGGTGCCGTGGCGAACGCGCACCGAAGTCACGATCCCATCGACCGGCGCGAAGACATTGCGCCGCCGCGCCGGTTGCAACTTGCCGCGGGCTTCGATCTTCAGCTCGGCGGGAATCAGCAGCGAGGCCGCGACGAGCGCGAGCGGAATCGCACCCCACTTCCACCAGCGCGAAGCGAACCGCCCGCGGGCGACATTCCGTAGCTGCTCCCCGACGCGCCGCAGCGGCAGTCGTTCGTATTGTCCGGAGTTGTCGAGCGCGGCTCCGACATGCGGCGCGATCATCGACAACCGCTCGCGCAACATGGCCGGCGATGCCGTCGCTATGCCCGATGCTTGCTCGAAGCGTTCGACGATCAGCCAACCGACATGGTCGGGCAAGCGTTCGCCCGGCCGCGCTTCCGCTTCGCCGGCGGCCGGCTTCGACGCTCGCAACGGCACGACTGCGCAGAAGCGCGCGGGGGAAACATCGAGCAAGTGTTGCAGCGCCGTTTCGATCTGCGGCGCGCGACTCACCGGAGTTTCGTCGTACCAAAGCGGTTCGCCTAAGGCCGCGACCGCTTCCGTAAAATCTTCCCAAGCTCGGGCGACGTTCGAGCGCCGATCGAACGACTCTTGTCCGCTCGCGGCGATCAGCTTGGCGCGACCGCGCGAGACGAGCGCGAGCCCGACCCGATCGCACGCGAGGAGGCGGCGCAGCTCGTTGACGATCGCCGAGGCGACGTCGTCGAGATCCAAGCTCGCATGAATTCGAGCGAGGAAATCAAACCATTCGGCGTGCGGGGCGAGCTGCGGCGGCGGAACTTCGGACCTATGCATGGCTCGATTATACCCACACGACGCGCCGGCATTGCGGGCGACTTCTTCCCGCTTTCCAGGTCTTCGCACCACCGCCGGCGTCGGAAACTCGATCTCTTTCCCTACGCCTCCGGACAAGAAAAGGGGAAAGCGGCGCAAACAGCGTGAAGAATGCCGCTTTTTCCGATTGCGTCGAAAAAACCGCTCATGCCGATTGTAGCGGCTCGCCGAATTTATCCCATACGACAGCTTGGGCTTTCGTATGCGCGTGTCTGCGCATTCATCACGCCGGTGCTAGCGAAGCAGAGCAAGCCGAAACGTCTTCATGCCGGTTCCTTTCCGAGATCCGAACGACCGACTTACCTCTCCGCTCACGGCACATTGCCGGGGGCTGATGGGGCGGATCGTCGTTTGCCTCGTGCCGGTGCTGGTCGCGTCGCTTGGGTGCGGCACCACGCCGCGGCAAGTGTTGGAGAACCACCGACCCAACTCCGGGAACTTCTATCGCAACCTCGCGAAGCAGGTCGACTATGCCGACCCGCAGTTGCACGCGATGCAGCAAGAGCCGTCGCTGGAGCCGTTTACGATCGAACAAAACATACCGCGGGAGTATTGGAACCTGCCGCTCGAAGAAGCGATTCTTCTCTCGCTGACCAACTCGACGGTGCTCCGCGACCTCGGCGGCCAGGTGCTCCGCTCGCCGGCGACCGCCCCTTCGATCCACAACCCGGGCATCGTGGAAACCGATCCGCGGTTCGGCATCGAGAACGCCTTGAGCGCGTTCGACACTTCGTTCAACACGCGGCTCTTCTACGAGAAGAACGATCGGGCCTTGAACAACGCCTTCTTCGGCGGCGGCACGCGGCTCTTGCAGCAAGACTTGCTCGTCGCGCAATCGAGCCTCACGAAGCAAGCCGCGACCGGCACGCAATTCATCGTGCGCCATAACACGAACTACGACGCGAACAACGCGCCGGGCAACCTCTTCCCGAGCGCTTGGGACACGAACGTCGAAGCCGAATTCCGCCATCCGTTGTTGCAAGGAAGCGGCGTCGAGTTCAATCGGATCGCAGGGCCCGGCGGTCAACTCGGGCTCTTCAACGGCGTCGTGCTCGCGCGTATGAACACCGACATCAGCTTGGCGGAGTTCGAGACGGCCGTGCGCAACATGGTGGCCGACGTCGAGAACGGCTACTGGGACCTCTACTACGCTTATCGCGACTTGCAAACGAAGCTCGTCGCGCGCGACAACGCGTTAGACACTTGGCGACGCATCAACGCGCTCTACATAGCACAGAAGCGCGGCGGCGAAGCCGATAAGGAGGCCCAAGCGCGCGAGCAGTATTATCGGTTCCAAGAAGAAGTCGAGAATTCGCTGACGGGCCAAGTCGTCGAAGGGACGCACACGAACAACGGCAGCTCCGGCGGCACGTTCCGCGGCACGACCGGCGTGCAACTCGCCGAGCGCCGCCTCCGGCTCGTCTGCGGATTGCCGATCTCCGACGGCCGAATGATTCGTCCGAGCGACGAGCCGATCGTGACGAAGGTGACGCTGGATTGGACGCAAACTTCGCAAGAAGCGCTGGCCCGCCGACCGGAGTTGCGGCGGCAGCGTTGGGTCGTGAAACGTCGTGAAATGGAGCTGTTCGCGAGCCGCAACTACTTGATGCCGCGCCTCGATGCGACCGGCCGCTACCGCTTCCGCGGGTTCGGCAACCAGCTGCTCAACAGCGACGGCAACACCGACGGCAACCGCTTCGACAACGCTTACGACAACCTGCTGACCGGCGACTTCCAAGAGTGGCAACTCGGCGTCGATATGACCGTGCCGATCGGATTCCGACGGGCCCATTCGGCCGTTCGCAACGGCCAGCTGTTGTTGGCGCGCGAGCGGGCGTTGCTGCATGAGCAAGAGCGTTCGGTGCTGCACGACCTGAGTAACTCGGTCGCCGATTTGCAGCGTGCGTTCGCCATCACGCAAACGAGCTACAATCGCTTGGTCGCCGCGCGCGATCAGTTGAACGCCGTGCAATCGACCTACGATGCCGACAAAGCGCCGCTCGACTTGCTGCTCGAAGCGCAGCGCCGCAACGCCGAAGCGGAGGGGCGCTACTATCGAGCCCTGGTCGAACATGCGACCTCGCTGCGCAACGTCCATTTCGAGAAGGGGACTTCGCTCGAATACCACAACGTCTATCTCAACGACGATCGCCAAGAATACGGCGCGAAGCGCGCTCGCCGCGGCAATGAGTTGCCGCTGAATTACGCCTTCGATAAGAGCATCGTCCACCCGGAAGCGAACGGGCCGCTAACGGCTGCTCCGATGGTTGCCGGCCAAGCTGCTCCGGCAGCGACTCCGACGTTAGCCCCGACATTGGCACCTGCACCGACTCAAGCAGTATCGAATCCGATTGCATCGACTCCGACTGTGCCTATTCAGGCCGTGCCTATTCAGACCATGCCGGGTCAGCCGACTCTCGCGCCACCATTAGCACCGCCGATCACCGCACCGGTGCAAACGTGGATGCCGTTGCCGGCTCCTTCCGAACGCCCGACGACGCCGGCCTCGTTCGACGGCTCGGCGGCTCCGAAGTTCGTGCCGATGACGCTGCCGCCGACCACGACGCCGGAAACGGCACCTAATGCCGGCCAACCCGTAGAACCGATCTTCGACCGGATCGTGCTCCCGCCGACGGGCCCCTAATCCTCGGCGTGCGACGCTGATAAGCTCGCCGCCTGCGCTCGACGAGAAATTAGAATTGTACGGCCCGATGCATCGGTCTATATTGATCGATGCTCCCTCCTTCCTCTCCCGCCTCCCCCCGCACGAGGAAATCCCATGTCGCGCCTCTCGTCAGTTCCTGCCGCGCATGCCGCCGAGCATCATCTGCACTCGCGGGCGAACCCGATGTTGCCTCCCGCGCGCGATACGATCCGTGTCGGCTCGAGGCGTTGGTTCTTGCAGACGGGCACCGCCGGACTCGCCGGGCTTTCGACGATCGACCTGTTGCGCGTCCGCGCTCAAGCTGCGGCGGCCGGCAAGTCGAGCGGCAAGAAATCGGTGATCTTGTTCTGGCTCTCGGGCGGACCGAGCCATCTCGACATGTGGGACCCAAAGCCGGATGCTCCGCGCGAGATTCGCGGCCCTTACTCGACGATCGCAACGAAGCTTCCGGGCGTCCGCTTCTCCGAGCATCTGCCTTTGCAAGCGCAGATGATGGACAAGCTCACCGTGATTCGCTCGGTCGATACTTCTTCGAGCAATCATACTCCGATCACGATGCAAGCCGGCAACTCGCTCGCGCGTCGCACGAACGACGGCAAAGACGGCGGCGGCTATCCCTCGATGGGTTCCATCGCCGCGAAGTACCACGGACCGAACGTGCCGGGCATGCCGGGCTTCGTCGGCCTCGCCGATAAATGGACGTCCGACGTCTGGGGGACCGGCGAACTGGGACGCGACTACGATCCCGTCAAAGGGTTGGAAGTCGCCGATAAGCTCAAGATGGCCGAAGGGCTGACGCTCGATCGGTTGCGCGACCGGCATGAGCTACGTCGCAAACTCGACGACTTCGAGCGCCTCTTCGAGCGCCGCAGCGATGCCGTCGAGTTCGATCGCTATCAGCAGATCGCGCACGAGATGATGCTCACCGGCAAGATGCGCGAAGCGTTCGACATTGCGCGCGAGCCCGACGCGATGTTCGACGCTTACGGTCGCGGCAGCGTCGGCGAAAAGACGTTGCTCGCGCGGCGGCTCGTCGAGGCCGGCGTCGGCTTCGTGCTCGTCAGCGGAGCCTGGGGCTACTTCGATCATCACGGCGACGAAGTGAAATGGGGGGGCATCGAGAAAGGTCTCACCCCGCTCTTGCCGACGATCGATCGCGCGCTCACGACCCTCATTCGCGATCTCGAAGACCGCGGCCTGCTCGACTCGACCCTGATTCTGATGATGGGCGAATTCGGACGCTCCCCCGTCATGACCCCTACGGCCGGGCGCGGGCACTGGGTCAACGTCATGTCGATGGTCATGGCCGGCGGCGGCTTGCAGCATGGGCAGGTGATCGGCAGCACCGACGATAAGGGGTACGGAATCGCGACAAATCGCGTCACGCCCGAGGATTTAGCGGCTACGGTCTTCCGCCACCTCGACATTCCGCTCGGCACGCACTGGACGAACCCGCAAGGCAGGCCGATCGCGATCGTTCAAAATGGCGGCCGGCCGATCCCCGAGTTATCATAAGAGGATCGTAGCGCGACGGCCGGGGCTTTCCGACACAGCGGAAGTTCGTGGAGCGTGCTCCGATCGATGGCTGCGTCTTCGCGGCTTTCGCCGGCATCCACCCCACCGAGCCCGAGTATGTTCGCCCGACCGAGTCGCCGGCCCGTCGCTTTCGTTCTCCAACCGTTGTCGGTTGTCATGGCGTTGCTGTTCGCCGGCGCGCCGGCCGGGGCCGCCGCGCCGCAAGATGCCGGCCTCGCGTTCTTCGAGCAGAAGATTCGGCCGGTGCTCGTCGAGCATTGTTATTCCTGCCACTCGCAAGCAGCCAAGACGCAAAAGAAACTCCAAGCCGAGCTGTTCCTCGATTCGCAAGAAGGAATGCTCTACGGCGGCGAGAGCGGCCCGACGATCGTGAAAGGAAAATCGGCGGAGAGCCTGCTCATCAAGGCGCTCCTCTACGACGGCTTCGAGATGCCGCCGACGGGTAAGCTCCCGGCCGGCGTCGTCGACGACTTCAAGAAGTGGGTCGACATGGGTGCGCCCGATCCGCGCGTCGGAAACGCGACTGCCGTACCGGCGAAGCGCGTGATCGACGTCGCCGCGGGCCGGAAGTTCTGGTCGTTTCAGCCGCTCCACACCGCTGCGCCTCCGGAAGTGAAAGACGCCGCTTGGGGTCGCACGCCGATCGATCGCTTCGTCCGCGCTGCGCAAGAGCAGCAAGGGATCGTTCCCAACGGCCCGACCTCGCCCGAGACGCTCGTTCGTCGGGCCTACTACGACTTGATCGGCCTTCCGCCGTCGCCGGAAGAGGTGGCGCTGTTCTTAAACGATAAGTCGCCCGATGCCTATGCGAAGCTGCTCGACCGGCTGCTCGCGAGCCCGCGCTACGGCGAGCGCTGGGGCCGCCACTGGCTCGATGTCGCCCGCTATGCCGAAAGCGGCGGCTACGAATTCGACGGCTTCCGCCCGGGAGCGTATCACTATCGCGATTGGGTGATTCGCGCCTTGAACGACGATCTCCCTTACGACGAGTTCGTGCGGATGCAGATCGCCGGCGACAAGCTCAAGCCGGGGGACTATCAAGCCGTCTCCGCGGCCGGGTTCTTCGTCGCGGGCCCTTACCCGGGCCAGATCACGTCGAAGACCGTCGAGCGATTCCGCTACGACCAGCTCGATGACATGCTGATGACCATGGGAGGCTCGATGCTCGGGCTCACGCTCGGCTGCGTGCGGTGCCACGATCATAAGTACGACCCGATTCCCGCGACCGACTACTACGCCTTGGCCGCTTCGTTGGAGCGGACCGCGCAAGGCACTTCGGCACTCGATCCCGACGTCGCCGCCTCGCGACAAGCGCTGGTGAACTACGAGCAGCAGCGAAAAACGCTCGACGCCGCGCTGGCGAAGTTCGCGGAAAGCGAGCTGCCCGCGCGATTCACGAAGTGGCAGCAACAAGAATTGCCGAAGCTCACCGAAGAGCCGCGCTGGCAAGTGCTCGCACCGCTCTCGACGTCGAGCGGCGACACTTGGCTGACGATGCACGACGGCGGCCTCGTCGCCACCACGGCCGGCGGACGAATCAAGCAGAGCGATATCTACGTCGTCGCGACCGAGACGTATCAAGAGAAGCTCACCGCGCTGCGGCTCGATGCCCTGACGGATAAAGCGCTGCCGAAGAAAGGGCCGGGCCTTGCCGGCGACGGGAGCTTCGCGCTCGCCGATTTCAAAGTGACCGCGCGGCCGCTCGACCCGACGAACAAGACAGCTCCGATCGTCTTGAAGCTCAAGGCCGTGCAAGCGGCGCACGAAGCGAAGATGGCGCTCCTCGCAGCGGCCGTCGATCAAGATGCCAATACGAATTGGAAAGGGGAAGCCGGCGGACGGGATAACTCCGGCGTCTTCGAGATCGAAGGGGGCTTACCCGGTTTTCCCGGAGGGACAGGGCTCACCTTCGAACTCAAGTTCGCCGGCGCGGGCCTAGGGCGATTCCGCATCGCGATGAGCACGGAACCGAACCCCGCCACTTGGGCCGGCGAGATCGCACCGCAAAACCTCGGCGAGATCCGGGCGATCGTGGCGGCCGGGAAGAATCAACTCACGGCCCCGCTCCGAACGCCGATGGTCCGCTGGTTCGCCCGCTACGACGACACCGCGCAGAAAGCTTATGCGGCGCTCGAAACGCATTTGCGGCAGCCGCCGCGCGTGCAACTGGTCGACATCTATACGGCGGTTGCCGGCGGGCAAGATGTGTACCTGCTTCGCCGCGGCGAAGTCGACAACAAGCAAGGCCGCGCCGCGCCCGGCTTTATTCAAGTGCTCGCGACGGCCGACGACGGCAACGCGCACTGGCTCGCGAAACCGGCGGACGCGAAGGCGCTGGCCGTAAAGACGCCCGCCGCCAAGACACCCGTCGACCCGCGATTGGCGCTGGCCGAGTGGATCACGGACGCGAAGCTCGGCGCCGGGCAGTTGCTCGCGCGCGTGATCGTCAATCGCCTCTGGAAGCATCACTTCGGCGAAGGACTCGTCGGCACGCCGAACGACTTCGGCGCGCAAGGGGAACGGCCGAGTCATCCGGAACTGCTGGATTGGCTCGCCGGCGAATTGATCCGCGGCGGCTGGAAGCTCAAGCCGCTGCATAAGCTGATGATGACGAGCGCCGCCTACATGCAAGACGGCATCGTCGCGGAGACCAATCGGAAGCTCGATCCCGAGAATCGCCTGCTCTGGCATCGCCGCCCGCAACGGCTCGAAGCCGAGATCCTGCGCGACGCGCTCTTAGCGGTCGGCGGCGCGCTCGACGTGAAAATGTATGGGCCGAGCGTGCTCGATGATTCTCTGCGGCGCAGCGTTTATCTGCGCGTGAAGCGGAGCGAGCTCATTCCGCTGATGACGATGTTCGACGCCCCGGAACCGACGCAGAGCATCGGCGAACGCGCCAACACGACGGTGCCGACGCAAGCCCTGACGCTGATGAACTCGCCGTTCGTGCGGAAGATGGCCGAAGGGTTGGCCCGCCGCGTGAACACGCCCGCTCCCCTTCCGAGCGGAGTCACGACGAGCAGCGCGACTGTGACCAGTGCAACGGCCAGCACCGTCGAAGCCGCGATCGTGCGGGCCTACGAGATCGCGCTGTGCCGCAAGCCCATGCCGCATGAGCTGACGCAGATGCGCGAGTTCGTCCTGGCTCAGGCCGCGGCGCTCGGCGGCGCGTCGCCGGCAAACGTGGAACGAGCGCTGACCGAGATGTGCCAAGTGATGCTGTGCGTGAACGAGTTCGTGTATGTAGACTAAACCCTTCTCCCGTCGGGAGAAGGTGGCCGAAGGCCGGATGAGGGGAACCGGACGATCGATCGAACCGACGAACGCTTGACGGATGCGCCCCTCATCCGTCGGCTGCGCCGCCACCTTCTCCCGCCGGGAGAAGGGTTACCGACCGTTTTCGATTTAAGAGACTGCTTGTATGTACGACCATTTTCCATTCGGCGACGTTTCGCTCCCGTCGCGGCGGCGGTTTCTGCAACAGGCCGGGCTCGGCTTCGGTTCGTTGGCGCTGGCCTCGATGTTGCATGAAGATTCGCGCGGCGCAGCGCTCCCCGCGGCGCCGGCCTTGCCTGCGTCGATCGATCCGCTGGCGCTGAAGACGCCGAACTTCGCCCCCAAGGCGAAGCGCGTCATCTGGCTCTTCATGACCGGCGCGCCGTCGCAAGTCGACACCTGGGACTACAAGCCCGAGCTGCAAAAGCGCGACGGCCAAGCGCTTGCCGGCGCCGATCCGAAAACCGGCTTCTTCACCACCAGCGGCAAGTGCTTGAAGTCCCCCTTCGCGTGGAAGCAATACGGCGAGTCGGGCTCGTGGGTCTCCAGTTTGTTTCCGCACCTCTCGAAGCATGTCGACGAGATGACGTTCATCCACTCGATGCACTTGCGGGCCAACAATCACGCGCCGGCTTCGATGGAGCTGATGTGCGGCGAAGACCGGCCCGGCTTGCCGAGCATGGGGGCTTGGCTCACCTACGGCCTAGGCGCGATGAACCAAGATCTGCCGGCGTTCGTCGTGATGCACGGCACCCGGCCGCGCGGCGACGACCAGATCTGGTCGTCCGGCTTCTTGCCGAAGACGTATCAAGCGATCGCGCTCGACGCGCGCCGCAAGGAAACGATCGACAACCTCACGCGCGTCGCCGCGCAGACCGACGGGCAGCAGCGCTCGCAGCTCGACCTCATGCGGCGCATGAACATGGAGCACGCGCAAGAACGCCCGACGCAAGTCGATCTCGCCGCCCGCATCAACTCGTTCGAGCTCGCCTATCGGATGCAGATGGCCGCGCCGGAAGCCCTCGACATCGCCAAGGAATCGAAAGCCGTCCACGACCTCTACGGCGTCGATAGTCCCGATTGCGGGACGTTCGGACGGCAATGTCTCATCGCGCGGCGGATGCTCGAGCGCGGAGTGCGGTTCATTCAGATCTTCGCGGGCCAAGGGGTCGGCGGCGACGGCAGCGTGAACGACGTGCCGTGGGACGGCCACAGCGACGTCGAAGCGAACCATCGTTCGTGCGGCAAGTACGTCGATCAACCGTGCGCGGCGTTGCTTGCCGATTTAAAGGCCCGCGGGATGCTGGAAGACACGCTCGTAATTTGGGGGGGCGAATTCGGCCGGACTTCCGACTCGCAAGGAGCCAAAGGGCGCGACCACAACCCGAACGGCTTCACGATGTGGCTGGCCGGCGGGGGCGTGAAGCGCGGCTACCACCACGGCAGCACCGACGACTTCGGCTACAAGGCCGTGGAGAATAAGGTCCACGTAAACGATCTCCACGCCACGCTCTTACACCTGCTCGGCTTGGAACACGAAAAGCTCACCTACCGCTTCAACGGCCGCGACTTCCGGTTGACGGGAGTGGCAGGGAACATCATCAAACCGATCTTGGCGTAGCCGCGCGACGACGACCTCTGCAAAGTAGCAGGCACGTTCCACGTGCCGTCCGCCACGCGGGCCTTCACGCAACCAACGCGGCTTCGTCCATAAACGACGCATGTGGCTACGGCACGTGGAACGTGCCTGCTACCGTAACCGCCGGCGTGATGGGCGAAGTCTTACTTCTCCCCGATGCAGTACAGATGCTCGAACGTGCGGATCAAGATTCGGCCGTCGGAGATCGCCGGGGTCGAGTTGCTGTGCTCGCCCAGTTTGTTTTCCGCGATCAGTTCGAACTTCTCCGGGCTCGGCTTGAACACGATCGTCGTGCCGGCTTGCGTCGTGACGTACGCGCGTCCTTCGGCCATGACGATCGAGCCCCAATACGCCCCGTCGCCGATGCGCTCGCTCCACGCTTCCTTGCCCGTCAACAGCTCGAGGCAGCGGATCGTATTCGGCCCGGCGTCGGGAACGTAGAGATAGCCGCCGACGACGACGCCGGTGCCGATGCTTTGCGGATTGCGAGGCTTGTACCAGAGCCGATCCTTCTCGCCGATGTCTCCTTTGGCGCCGAGCTTGAAAGCGATGCCGCTACCGTTGTAGCCACCTAAGGCGACGCAGACACCGTCGGCGATCATCGGCGACGAGTAAGCCAAATCTCCCTTGGGATTCACGAGCGTGCTTTCCCAGATGATCTTGCCGTCGGCCGGTTGATAGGCGACGACGCGCCGCGGCTGGAAGCAAACGATCTGATCCTGCCCTTGCTGCGCGACGACGATCGGAGTCGTGAACGTTCCCATCGGTGCGCCGTCTTTGCGCTTCTCGCCGTTTCCTTCGGTCGGCTCGTCGACGCGCCACAGATCTTTCCCGGTCTTGAGGTCGAACGCTGCCAAGAAAGCCTTGACGCCCGGCGCGCAGTTTTGGATGACCCGATCTTGGTAGATGATCGGCGAGGCGGCGTAGCCCCACACATGGCGAAACTCGCCGAGGTCGCGCTGCCAAAGCTCCTTCCCCTCGAGATCGTAACAGAACAGGCCGGCCGAGCCGTGCCACACGACGACATGCTTGCCGTCGCTCGCCGGAGTGGGAGAGCAATAAGGATTGGTGGCGTGCGTCGGCAGCACCTTATCGAAGTCGACGATCCGCGACCAAAGCAAAGAGCCGTCGTCGCGATCGAGACAATAGAGCCCGCGCTTCCGCCCTTGGTTTTGCCCGCAGGTGATGAAGACGCGCTTACCGACGACGATCGGCGAGCTATTCCCTTCGTCGGGCAGCTTGAACTTCCACCGAATGTTTTGTTCTTTGCTCCACTTCGTCGGCACGTTCGTTTCTTCCGACCAACCGTTGCCGTGCGGCCCGCGAAACGCCGGCCAGTCTCCGGCGCTGGCAACGGCCGACCCTGCGAGCCCAACGACACCGGCGAGGAGGCACTTATAAAACATGGCGGAATCTCTCGCAAACGACCAAGGGGCGACACGACCAACCGGGATTATAAGCGCATGGCGGCGACGAATCGAATGACGCCTTCCCGATTCCCACACGGCTTCGGGCCTCGTTGCGATATACGTCAGATCGTCGATAGCCGATAACGTAGCAGGCACGTTCCACGTGCCGTCCGCCACAGTCGGCTTTGAGCTACGAACAGAGATCGTCCTCAGATATGCATCTGAGGCTATTGAAAGACGCTGAACGTGTCGCGATCGTGCCTCGCGCTCGAACGACGCACGTGGCTGACGGCACGTGGAACGTGCCTGCTACTTTGGACGAACGGACTACAGCACGCCGTACTTCTCATACGCGGCCGCTGCTCCCATGCCGCCGCGGATCGCATCGCGGGTGATGTTTTCGGCGTGGACCTTTTCCCACGCGCGGCGCACCACTTCCGCCTCGACCGCTCGCGGCACCACGACGACGCCGTCGACGTCCGCCACGACCAGATCGCCCGGCTCGAAGCGGACGCCATCGATTTCGACTGGGACATCGAGATCGATCACGCGCTGGCGGTCTTTCGAGTCGTAGAGGCAAGTCCCTTTCGCATAGACGGCGAAGCCCATCGCCCGCATCTGCTGCACGTCGCGCACTCCGCCGTCGACGATCGTGCCGATGCAGCCCCGATTGCGGGCCGCGGTCGAAAGCAGCTCGCCCCAGATGCCCGAACGAAGCGAGCCGCCGGCCGCCGCGATGATCACATCGTCGGGCCGGCAACCGTCGACGGCCTGCAGCTCCAACTCGTAGGGCTTGGGATCGGCATGGCTCATGTCGGCCCAGAGGGTACATTTCGCACGGCCGATCAGCACGCCGTCGGTCGTCCAAGGGCGGAGCGGCGTGCGCGGCGATTGGTGCGTCCGCCCGACGGCATCCAAAGCATCGCACACAACGGCAGAAGTAAACTTCTCGCGCATCATCGCAAGCGTGATCGTCGAAGGTTGGGTCATACGTTGGGCTCCCTCATCATCGGCGGACGAAACGGACGGGATAGTGCTCCGGCGACGCCCTACTTTCGGCATGGCGAAGCTCGAAACCAGACCCCATCGTAAGACCTAAGATGATAACGAACGACGAGCCGCGATGCTGGAGCGAGGCGCGAAGAATTACGTTGTCCTACCGGATTCGGTGAAAATCGGCACGCCCCCCCCGCGCGCCGCGACTGTTAAAATAACGGAGCGATACCTGAGTCGATCCGCGCAAACGTGAATTGCAAGGGGGGAATCATGCCTCTACGAATGCTCGCCCTCTTCGTCGCGATTTCGTTCGGGCCGATCGCTCGGGCCGACGAGCCGGCGAAGTCGACCATCGCGTTCGGCACCCCGGCGTTTAAGCAATGGGAGCAGGAAGTCGCGAAGCTCTCCGCCGACGAACGGATCGCGGCCGTGACTCGGAAGTTGACGGAGCTCAATCCCGGCTACGACGGAAAGTATTTTCGAATTGTCGCCGAACGGGATGTGTGCGCATTTGTCGGAGTTTCCAATCGGTTGAAAGACATCTCCCCGCTCGCAGCGTTGAGAAATCTGCGATCGGTGCGAATCGAGGACGATCTTTTTCTTCCGTCCGACAAGCCGAACAGGCTTTCCGATCTCTCGCCGCTCCGCGGGCTGCCGCTGACGTATCTAAGTATCGAAGACTTGCCGGTGTCCGATCTGTCGGCCCTTCGAGGCATGCCCTTGGAAGAGATCGAATTGATTCAGACGAAAGTCGCCGATCTTTCTCCGCTGCGCGGAATGCCGCTCACGAGTCTGCAGTGCCCGGGCGCGCCGGTTTCCGATCTCTCGCCGTTGTACGGTTGCGAGAAACTCTACGACGTGAATCTTTATGGAACGAAAGTTACCGGAGTCGATGTCGCAGGCTTGCAAAAAGCACTACCCCAGTGCGCCATCGATTGGGACGAGCCCCTTCGGCCGATCACGACGCTCGCCGACCCTGCCTTTCAAAAATGGCTGAAGGAAGTTGCCGCACTCCCGCCGGCTCGGCAAATGGCAGCGTTCACGCATAAGATCGCCGAACTCAATCCCAACCTCGGTTATGACAAGGAACTTCGCGATATTTACGAAGATTCCGCGATCTCTCTCGACGGCCTAAGTCCTTGGAAACCAGATGGCGTCGTAATTGATTTAGGATTTTTCACGCATCGCATCACCGATCTTTCGCCGGTTCGTGCTTTCCCCGGACTCAAGACCCTTCGTGCTTACGGCTGCACGTTGGAGAAGCGGTTCGCGCTGCAGGATCTCTCACCGCTCAAAGGGTTGCCCCTCACCTATCTCGACATTAACTACACCCGAGTTGCCGATCTCGCTCCCTTGGCCGGCATGCCGTTGACGACGTTGGACTGCTCCATAACGGGGGTCTCGGACCTCGCGCCGCTCAAAGGGGCGCCGCTCGTCGTGCTCGATTGCGGCAGCACGAAAGTCGCCGATCTTTCCCCGTTGAAAGGGATGCGGCTAGAGCGATTCCATTGCGGCTACACTCCGGTCGCCGACTTGTCTCCCTTGAAGGGGATGAAACTGACGGCCGTTTCCTGCGGTCGAAACGTCTCCGATCTCACGCCGCTCGCCGGCATGCCCCTCACCGAGATCGACTTTGTTGGATCGAAAATATCGGACTTGTCGCCGCTCAGAGGAATGACGTTAACGAAGGTGTGTGGCGATTATACGTTCGTCGTCGATCTCTCCCCGTTACGAGGAATGCCGCTCACCGAAGTTTCATTTAGCAACACACGCGTGTCGGACCTTTCGCCGCTGCGGGGGATGGATCGCTTGGAGAACGTGAATTTCTCGCAAAGTGCGGTGGTCGACGTTTCTCCCTTGAAAGACTGCAAGAGCCTGAAGATGGTGAGGCTCGATTCGACGAAAGTAACCGCCGCCGACATCGACGAGTTGCACAAAGCGCTCCCGCAATGCGACATCTATTGGGACGGCCCGACCGTGCATGGGGCGAAATAACCCGACCACGGCTTCGCGTTCTTACGGCTTCAGCGCCTTCTCGCGTTCGGCGGCGCGGGCTTTTTCTTCCGCTTCCCGTTTCATCACGTCTTTCGGATGTTTCGAGAACGACTCGAAGACGTCGCCGTTTACTAAGTCGGCCAGTTTGCCGAGCTCTTTGAGGATGATCGGTTCGGCTTCGGGAGCCAGTTTCGAGGTGTTCGACTCGTAGCCGCCGACCGCGTAAGCGGCCGTCGTGGCGATGTAGCCGATGTTGCCGTTGGCATAGCCGACGATGATCGGAATCGCGCGATCGGTGATCGCCGCTTCGAGCTTGAAGCCGAACTCGACCATCGGTTCGCCCGGCATCGTGAGAAACAGATACGGCCCGATCTTCAGCGCTTGCAGTTCCGTGCGCACAGGCTGCTCTTTGCCGGGAAGCTCGATCACGCTGCTCGCCGACTTGATGGCGTAGTAGTCGCGCCGCTCCTTGAGCTTCTCGCGCGTCACGTTCGCGGCCAGCGAGCGCACGACGGCGCTGCCGAGATCGCGTCCGGCCCATTGAATGTCGGCCTCGTCGGCACAGCGATAGGGATAGCCCGGCAAGTTCGGACGAATATCTCCCGCGCAACCTTGGAGGAACAGCGCGTGAGTCTTGCCGCCGTAGCACATCTCGACGAACGACTGCGCCTCGCCGGGAAAGTCGGCGCTCATCTTCGGATAGCCGCCCGGATAAGGGACCGAGCCCTTATCGCCCCAGGTGAAGAAGCAGGGATGACACACGGCATGCATCACGACCGCGACCGGCGTGAGCGACTTGCCGTCGTCGAAGCGGAGCACCTTCACGCGCGGGTCGTTCGGACCGTCGGGATTGAGCCGGAAGACCACGCGGCCGTCGATCGTTTTGCGGCGATTGATGCCGAACCCGATCTTGTCTTCGCCGTAGCCGACGGTGACGGGCCGCAGTTCGCCGAACGCTTGCTTCGTCGCGGCCGCGAGCTTTTCGATCAGCTCGGCACCCCACTCCGGATTTTCCTTGAAGCCGGGGGCCGAGTGATTGTGCGAAGCGGCGACCATGATGTTGGCTGCGGGAATGCCGGTCTCGGTTTCGATCTTCGCGCGAACCGGACGGACGAGCTCTTCCCACGCGCCGATCACGTCGAGCGTGATGATCGCGGCTTTCGTTTCGCCGTCGTCGAGCACAAGGACGCCGGCCCTGAGCGGATCGCGCACGCCGGTGACTTTGCGACGATGCCCGACGACGGAAAAATCTTCGACCTTCGCCGGCGTGATGTCGACCTTCGCCGATCCGGCCCGCAGGTTCGATTGGACGGGAAAGGTGCCGTCGGCCGGCGCTTGGGCCGCGGCCTGGCCTGCGAGCAGCGCAAAACCGCAAGCGAGGAGCAAGCTCGGCATGAGGCGGAAGATTCGGCGAACGAGTCGGAGTGAAATCGGCATGGCGGGTCGTCCTTCGAGTCGGGCAAGGAGCCGTTACGGCGGGTTGGTGGGAGCTGCTATCGTCGTCGAGCGCTCGGCCGCTTGCAACGGTCATCTTCCGAGGGCCAAACATTGCAATCGCGCGGCGCATGATTTAATCTGAAGCCTCGATACGCGACCGTTTCGCACACCCCGGTCGACGTATCCGTAGTTCGCGACTTCGCCCACCGCGAACGTTGGTGATTCCTTATCTGCTCCTCTGCGGAGTGTTCGTCGTGGTGCGCGCGTCTTCTGCGCAAACCGCGACGCACGCCCCCGAGCGAGCGATTCCTTCGGCGGAAGCGAGACTGTGCGATGTCGGCAGCAAATGGGGCGGCGGGAAACGGCGCGAATCTCGATGCGGCCGATATGGGCACCTCGGGCCTCGCGGGTCGGGCGGTGCTTGAGATCGGCATCGTACGAACGCTCAGCCGGCGCTCCGATGCCCGCGGCCTCGGGCGCTTCGCCGTGCATCTCGGCGTGATGACGCTGACCGGCCTGCTCGTTTACGAATGTCTGCTGCATGCCCGTTGGCTGCTGCTGCCGGCACTCGTCGTGCATGGGTTCACGATTGTGACGATGTTCGCGCCGATGCACGAATGCGTCCATCGGACTGCGTTCGCCGCACCGATCTTAAACGAAATCTTCGGCTGGCTCGCCGGCTTGTTGGGTTTCTACAACTTTCATTACTACCGCTATTACCACACGTGGCACCATCGCTACACGCAAGACACCGCGCGCGACCCGGAGCTGATGACCCCGAAGCCGCGTAATCGGTGGGAGTATTTCGTCGAAGTCAGCGGCCTCTCGTTTTGGCTGAATCGACCGGCGCTGTTTCTTAAGCTCGCCACCGGCCGGCTGGAGGGCTACGCGTTCATTCCCGTCGCGGGCCGGCGCAAGGTCGCCCTCTCGGCGGCTTGCCAACTCGCGGTGTATCTCCTCGCGCTCGGCTCCATCGCGGCGGGCTACTACTACGCGTGGTGGTTCTGGTTTCTCCCGGCGATCGTCGCGCAGCCGCTGTTGCGGATGATCTTGATCGTCGAGCACACCGGTTGCACGAGCGACGAAAACGGACTGACGAACACCCGGACGACGCTCGCTTCGTGGCCGGTCCGGCTCTTGATGTGGAACATGTCGTTTCACGCCGAGCATCATTTGTATCCCTCGATCTCGTTCCACCAGCTGCCGCAAGCCCATCGGGAGCTGAGTTCTAAGCTCACGCACATCGCACCGAGCTACGTGTCGGCGAATCGGACTGTGCTGGAAGTCGTCGATGCGCTGGCCGTCGCGGATCGGTCGCCGGCGTCAACGCCTTCCTCGCCGACACAGCCGAGCGAGCGATAACCTTGGCTCTGCCGACCGAAACTCTGCCGACCGAAACTCTGCCGACCGCAACCATGTCGACCGCAACCGTGCCCGCCGCCGCCGGCGATCCGCTCGCCGAGTCGTTTGCGTTGCCGCAGTTTCGTTTGCAGAGCGGGCCGACGCTGCCGCTGGCGCATGTGGTTTACAAAACCTTCGGCACGCTCAACGCCGAGCGCTCGAACGCGATCCTCTATCCGACGTCGTACGCCGCGCAGCACGTCGACACGCAATGGCTCGTCGGGCCCGGGCGGATTCTCGATTCCGAGCGGTATTTCATCGTCATCCCCAATATGTTCGGCAACGGCTTGTCGACGTCGCCGAGCAACTTCGCGCCCTCGGCCGACCTGCCTCGCTGCCCGGCGTTCACGCATGTCGACAACGTCGCCGCCCAACGACGATTGCTCCGCGAGCGCTTCGGCATCGAGCGCTTGGCGCTGGTCTACGGTTGGTCGATGGGAGCGCAGCAGGCCTTGCATTGGGGAGCGCTTTACCCGAGCGAAGTCGAGCGCGTGGCCGCCGTGTGCGGCTCGGCGAAGACGTCGGTACACAACCATGTGTTTCTCGAAGGCTTGCGCGGCGCGCTGACGGCCGACCCCGCTTGGACCGGCGACCGCTTCCTCGCCAAGCCCGAGCGCGGCTTGCGCGCGTTCGGTCGGGTCTACGCCGGCTGGGCTTTGTCGCAAGCTTTTTATCGCGAGCAGATGCACTTGCCGCTCGGCTATGCCTCGCTCGAAGACTTTTTGATTCGCGATTGGGAGGCAAGTTTTCTGAAGCGCGATGCGTCGAACCTGCTGTCGATGATCGACACCTGGCAGCGCTCGGACATCAGCGACAACGATCTGTATCGAGGAGATTTAAGTGCCGCGCTAGGAGCGATTCGCGCCCACACGCTCATCATGCCCGGCAGCCACGACCTGTACTTCACGCCCGAAGACAGCTTGGCCGAAGCACGCAGCATCTCGCACGCCGAGTACCGGCCGATTCCGTCTCTCTGGGGACATCGAGCCGGCAACCCCTCACGCAATCCGGTCGACGAAGCGTTTATCCAGCGCGTCGTCGCCGAGTTGCTTGAGTGCGAATGAAAGCCCGAATGACGAAACTCGAGGTCGGTGCGATGTCGTTGGAACAGAAGGCGAAAGAGCTCGGCATTCAATACTTTTTGATCTCGTATTGCGATCTCCTCGGCGCATCGCGGGCCAAGCTCGTGCCCGCCGCCGCGATCGGCGCGATGGAGAAAAACGGCGCGGGCTTCGCCGGCTTCGCGAGTTGGCTCGACATGACGCCGGCCGATCCCGACGTGCTCGCCGTGCCCGACGCCGACAGCCTGACCGTGCTGCCGTGGAAGCCCGAGGTCGGCTGGCTCGCGGCCGATCTGTGGGCGCAAGGGGCGCCGGTAGCGCAAGCGCCGCGCAACGTCCTCAAGCATTCGCTCGCCAAAGCCGCCGAGCGGGGCTACGAGTTCCGCACCGGAGTCGAACCGGAGTTCATGCTCCTCACGCCCGACGGAGAGGCGATCGGCGACGCGCGGGACTGCGCCATGAAACCGTGCTACGACCAACAAGCATTGCTGCGCCGCTACGACCTCATCACCGAAATCTGCGACGGCCTGCTCAAGCTCGGTTGGGAGCCGTATCAAAACGACCATGAAGACGCCAACGGCCAGTTCGAGATCAACTGGAAGTATTCCCACGCGCTCGAAACGGCCGACCGGCAGACGTTCTTTAAGTTCATGGTGAAAGCGCTCGCCGAGAAGCACGGCCTGCGAGCGACGTTCATGCCGAAGCCGTTCACGCAACTCACCGGCAACGGCTGTCATGTGCATCTCTCGCTCTGGGACCGCGCGCGGGGCACCAACTTGTTTCACGATGCCCACGGCGAGCTCGGGCTCTCATCACTCGCCTACGGCTTTCTCGCCGGCGTGCTCCACTCGGCCGACGCGCTCGCGGCGATCTCGAACCCGACGATCAACTCTTATCGCCGGCTGCATGCCTCGACCACGACTTCGGGCGCCACGTGGTCGCCGCAGACGATCAGCTACGGCGGCAACAACCGGACGCACATGATTCGCATTCCCGACGCGGGCCGGTTCGAGTTTCGCCTCGCCGACGGTGCGGCGAACCCCTATCTGCTCGCCGCCGGATTGCTGGAAGCAGGCCTCGACGGCATCGACGCTCGCCGGCCGCTCGGCAAGCGCGTCGACCGGAACGCGTACGACCTGCCGGCCGCCGAAGGCGAACTGAAACCGCTCCCCGGCAACTTGCTCGACGCCCTCCGCGCGCTCGGCGCCAGCGGAGTGCTGCGCGAGGGCCTGGGAGAACGGGCCGTCGCCGGCTACCTAAAACTCAAGCAAGCCGAATGGCGCAACTACTCCACGCAAGTCACCCCCTGGGAACGAGAACACACGCTCGACTGCTGAGAGCCGTCTTCAAGCGGAAGCCGTATCCAACCCTTCTCCCTGCGGGAGAAGTGGCCGCAGGCCGATGAGGGGTGCCGGCCTGGAAGCGCACAAGCAGACCACGCAACGCCGTGCGCGGGCCGCCCCTCATCCGGCGTCTGCGACGCCACCTTCTCCCGAAGGGAGAAGCGTTACGCACAGATCCTGCGCACGCGAGAAGGGTTTGCACCTCAGCCGTCGCGAGCTTACGCTAACTCCGTTCGCACGGACTTCCCTCGCTCCTCCCCAATCGCAGGCCCCATCCCCATGACTCGTTACACGTTTCTCGCGCGGCTCTTGGTTGCCGCCGTCGTTTTCGCATCCACCGGCTGCGCCCAAGCTCAAGACGCGGCGCAGCCCGCCGCGAAAGGCACGGCGCGGATCTTATTTCTCACCTACAGCGGCACCTTCAAACACGGCTCCGTGAACCGCAAGGAAGGGCAGCTCGCTCCCGCCGAACGGGCCATGACCGAGCTCGGCATCAAGAGCAATCTGTTTCGGGTCGATTGCACGCAAGACCCGGCGACCGCGATCACGAAAGAGAACCTGCAGAACTACGATATCGTGATGTTCTACACGACCGGCCCCCGCGATAAGTGGAAGGTGTCCGACGAGAACCTCGAATACTTCCTCAACGATTGGCTGAAGCAAAAGGGACACGGCTTCATCGGGGCCCACTCGGCGGCCGATACGCTCGGCGACTACAAGCCCTATTGGGACATGATCGGCGGCACGTTCAACGGCCATCCGTGGAACTCCGGCGAAACGGTCACGGTCGCGGTCCACGACCAAACGCATCCGTTGTCGAAGCCGTGGGGCCCGGAGTTCACGATCAAAGACGAAATCTATCGCTTCAAGAATTGGCAACCGGAGAAGGTCCGCGTGTTGATGAGCCTCGACTTCTCGAAGACCGCGCGGAAGGCCGACTATCATGTGCCGGTCGCCTGGGTGAAGAACTACGGCGAAGGCAAGGCCCTGCACATGAGCCTCGGGCACAACGAATCGGTCTGGGAAAACCCGACGTATATGGAGTCGCTGCTCGGCGGCGTGAAGTGGGTGCTCAACCTCGAACCCGGCGACGCCACCCCGAACCCGGAACTCTCACTAGCGCAAGAGAACAAAGCGAAAGCCGACTCCGCAGCAGCCGAGAAAGAAAAAGCCAAAGCGGCAGGGAAGTAAACTTCCTTCGTTGAAGTCAACAGGCGCGCCCCAACCCTTCTCCCGTCGGGAGAAGGTGGCCGAAGGCCGGATGAGAGGCGCGCCTCGCAACGCTTCGTCTTCACAACCACGCCCCGCATAACACAACCAAGAGCACGCCCGCAGTGCCGCACCGCAAGCCGATCCCGGACGAGCAAATCGCCCAAGCGCGCGACCTGCGACAAGACGCCACGTTCCCCGAGCGCCTGCTCTGGGGCAAATTGCGCAACGGCCGCTTGGCCGGAATCAAGTTTCGCCGCCAGTTCCCGCTCGGGGCAACAAATAAGGGGACATTCTACTTTAATTATTAAAGCAGAATGTCCCCCTATTTATTTAATCCACAATCAATTGTTGTTCTCGCGCCGATTCATTGAGTTGCTTTGCTTCAGCGATGCTCTGTTCCGTATTCTTCGCTT
>JAIOPP010000057.1:0-11855 GCA_021413845.1 Planctomycetia bacterium
ACGGAATTCCTTCGAGTAAATCATCGATCACCTCCGGTGATCGCCTAGCCTACTCAACTCCCGCCGATCGCGCTACGGCAATTTGGGATGCGCTCTAACGAGCTCCACCGGCGGCAGCACCGTGGATCACCGGTCCCGGGAAGAGCGTCGGCCCGGAACGGTCGGCCGAGGGGATCGATTGCGGCGTCGGTGCCGTTTTGGGAAACGAGACGGCCGGCTTCTCCGGCAAGTTCTCAACTTGCGGCGGCAGAGCAATCATCTCACTCTCCGTCGTCGGCGATGCGAGCTCGAAGGCTCGCTGCACTTGCGGCTCGTTGTTGAGATGAACCTCTTCCAAGTGCGAGAGCAAAATGCGCCGCACTTCCAGCACGCTTTGCGGGTGCCGGTGTATCGACATGTGATCGGCATCCACGACGATTTCCGAAGCGGCTCCATCGAGATGAGCGCTGTCGTAGCTGACGATACCGTCGCCCCGTCCTGAAGCCTTGCTGAGAAAACCCGGCTTCGATTGCACGCCGACGATATTGTGATATCTGACGCCCGGCGCAATCGGAGAGTGCAGCATGACGGGCAAGATCGGCGATTCCGGCGAGAGCGAATCGATGCTCGTCTTCACTTCCAGCAGAGCCGGATCGCGAAAGAAATTCGGGTTCTCCTTCACGACCTCTTCGCGGTTGAACATCATCGATGTCGGCAGCTTGATCAACTTGTTAGCGAGCCAGCGGGTCGTGCTGTTGGAAAAAGTGCTGCCGTGGTGCGGTGTGCCGATCGTGATTACGCGACGAATCGAGGGATTCGGCTCGAAGTAGAACACCTTTTGCAGTTTCTCGCGGGTCGCTTCGTCCGTCTTCAAGTCTTGAAACGGTTGGTCGCTGACGATGTGCCAATAGTCGTCGCGGCTTTCGACCGTTTGCATCTTCGACACCAAGCCCCCCATGCTATGACCGACCAGCACCATCTGATCGAAAGCTGGTTGGTTGCGCGACGGATCGACGCGTTTGCGCACTTCGTTTAAGTCGTCGCGAAAGGCTGCCGCCGAATTCCAAAACGGCTGGCCCGTCGGATAAAGATAAAACCAGAATTGATAGTTGTCGCGCAAGGTCGGGTCGCTGCGCAGATCGTTGAACATCTCCATCCATGTCAACGGACTCGACCAAAGCCCGTGGATCATCACGACCGGAATCTTGCCCGCCTCATACGGCTGCAACATATAGAGCCCGGCGTGCTCTTTGTTCGAGTCGGGCCGGAGCAGGCCGATCGTCGCCAAGGCGTCGAGCTTGAGTTCGGGATTGTTTAAGTAATAGGCGAGCGCCGTGCTCATGTCGCTTTCCAGCGGCACGCGACGTTGCGCAACTTCGATATCCGTCGATTCCAACGGATCGTAAAGCTCAAGCAAGACGTTCTTCGGCACGGCACCTTGAATCTCGCCCGGCTCGCAAGGCACGACCCGCAAGAACGCCGTGACCGGGAAGCTCAAGTCGGGCGGGTAGTATTTTTCCGCCCCATCGACTTCGGCCCGCTTCTTGCGCACCGCGATCAACGGCACTCCGAGCCCGTAGCTTTGGTAGCGATTCGCCAACCCGGCAACTTCGTAATCGGAAACGAACTCGAACTCGGCGATGTCGTCGGGTTGCCAAGTCTGCCGCCTCAGCACGATCGTGACGTTGCATTTGCGATTGGCCGATTCGATCGTATGGTTCGCGCCGGGGACGAGTTGCCCCCGCTTCTTCACGATCCGCAGCGCGCTTTCGAGCGCCGAGTTGTATAAATCGCACGAGCCGCGGAACTGCGGGTCGTACGGATTTCGGGCCGGTCCGAACTTTTCGTCGAACAGATACATATAAGAATAGGCGACGGACGTCTCATAAAAGTCGAGCGCGACTTTCTCGTTCGACGCTTCCGATTTCTTCCCACCGACATAAGCCAGTTCGGCAACCGTATAAACCAAGTCGATCGAGGGTTCTCGTTCGAGGATCGTTTGGAACTTCGAAATCAGTTGTTGCGAGTCTCCCTTCAAGTCGCCGACGGCATCGTAGCGCCGCAACATCTGCATCGTCCGTTCCGACGGTTTCGGGCCGGAGCGCGCCGTAAGACTCAATTGCTCGGAGAGGGGGTTCTTCGGCGCTTCGCGCAGTTTGACGTACTGCGTCGACGTGCAACCGAAGAAGCCGGCGACGAGCAACATCGCCGCTATGAGCAATTTTGCGGCGCGTACCGAGGCCGCATTCGGGTGGAAAGGTCTCAGGTTGCGGTGAGGAATATGCATGAAATCGGCAACGAAACTCGAACGATCCGAGACGTCGATCTCGACGCCGAGCGGAGGCCGCCGGAAAGGCGCGCTCCGCGGGCGCGGAAATGGGAGCGTTCCAATAGGCGATTCCGTTTCGTCGGTCAACCGCGCTTTGAATCGGCCGGGGGGCGGCGATTGTTTTGATTCCGCGAAAATGTCGGCTACCGATGATTTTTCGGCTGCTTATCGCTATTCCGATTTCGTTCTCGACCGTACCATGTTTGCGCATCGAAGCGTTTTAGTGCCGGCAATGCCGCGCCGCCGCCGACGCATGCCCCCAGCCCCGATTGTGTAGACAGCTATGGCCGCTCGGACGATTACAGGTCTTGAAGAGCTGCAAAGCTTCGTCGGCAAACGACTCGGCAGCAGCGACTGGTTCGACGTGACGCAAGCGCGGATCGATGCCTTTGCCGAAGCGACCGGCGATCGCCAATGGATCCATTGCGACCCGGCCCGCGCTGCCGTGGAGTCGCCGTACGGCACGACGAGTGCGCATGGTTTTTTTACGTTGTCGCTCTGCATTCAACTGGCCGACACGTCGTTCCATATCGCCGGCGTGAAGATGATCGTGAACTACGGCCTGAACCGGGTTCGATTTCCGATGCCGGTGAAAGTCGGCTCGCGAATTCGTATGAATTCCGACTTGCTGGAGTTGAAGCCCGCAGCTCAGGGAGTTCAGGCGGTCTTCAAACATTCGTTCGAGGTGGAAGATGTGGCGCGGCCGGCCTGCGTGGTCGAGTCGGTGTTGCGACTTTTTTTCTGATCGAAATCGTTTACGATGGTGAGTTCCGGCGCAGAGTATTGCGTCGCTGTTTACCGTACTTCAAGCCGCCGCCCAAAGTTTTGCCGTGTCTCTTTCGCTTCTTACTCAACTCGTCACGCCGCGGCTCGTCATGCGCCCGGCGACGCTCGACGATGCCGCCGCGCACTACGAAGCGGCTCGTGAGTCGATGGCGGAAGTCGGCCGTTGGCTAAGCTGGTGCCATACGGGCATGACGCTCGAAGAGAGCGAAGCGTGGGCCAAGATTTGCCACGACGCTTGGCGAACCGGCGAATTCTACGGCTTTTATTTATTTGATCGGGACGGCGGCCGATTCGTCGGCTGTTGCACGATCAATGAAATCGATCGCCAGCGCCGCCGCGCCAATCTCGGCTATTGGATTCGCACCAGCCGACAAGGCCGCGGCATCGCTACGGAAGCGGTGCCGATCGTCGCGCGGTTCGGCTTCCGCGAGCTCGGGCTGGAGCGTCTCGAAATCGTCGCGGCCGTCGGGAACTTGCCGAGCCAACGGGTCGCCGCGAAGGTCGGCGCAGCGCGTGAGGGGACGGCGCGTAATCGCCTCCGCGTGCACGGCAAACAGCACGACGCCGTAATCTTTTCGTTGATTCCCGGCGACCTCGCGGACGGCGCGGCTCCGTCTGCGCAGCGATAACGGCGGCGCACGACCGTTCGTTTCCATGCCGATTTTCGTGGCCTTTCTCGGTCGTTTATCTAGCGTTTCGCCTGTCGGGGAATTTTGCTGATTCCGACGGTCGGCCTAATTATGCTAGTTGTATGAACTACGCCGTCTATTCCGTTACCGCCGCCGCACCGTCTCTCTCTTGGGGACTCTACAAGATTGCGCACACGCCGACGGCCCGACTGCGCGTAGCTTATCACCTCACGCCGCGCAACGAATGCCGCACCGATACGTGTCACTTGAGCGCGTGCGACCCGTCGTACACGCAAGTGAAGCCACGCTTCGAGATTCGCGGCATACGCCCGCTCGGCAACGCAATGTATCTCGATCGCCTGCTAGCCGGCGGAATCGTCGGCGAAGACCTCCCGCTCGCCAACCTGCGAATTTGCCTCGACCGAGAAAACCTACTGGGCACGCAAGTCGACGTGGTGGCGTAGAATCGCGATTCGGTTCGCAAGCGCACCACGACGAATAGGTTTACTCTCGTTCGATTTCGCGGCTTGATATTTCCGCTCCGTTCTCGATGGGGCATCCGGCTAAGGTTCGCACCGCTTGCTCCGCGCTCGCGGCGACATGCCGCCACCCCTCGCGATCGCTCGCGACATCGGGAAACAACAGCGGCGCGCCGATCGACAGGGTGATCGGACGACGACGCGGAAGTCGCACGTCGGGTGGCATCGCGACATGACAGCCTGAGAGACTGCATGGTATGACGGGCACATTCGTGCCTGCGACGAGCATCCCTAGGCCGGCTTTGAACGAACTCATAGCTCCGTCGCGGCTACGAGTTCCTTCGGGAAAGAGAATGTACGCGCAGGGTTCTTCGACAAGTCGTTCGCGAAGCTGTTCCATGTGATGCGAACCACATTTCTTTCGCCACATCGGTAGGGCATTGAGCATCAGCGCCGAGAAGGCCGAGGTCGCAGGCGTACTGAAAAACACCTCTCCCGCGGCGATCGGAAAGATGCGGTCGCGGTGTGCATGCGCCAAGGAGGCGGCCAGCACCAGCACATCGAGATGGCTGGCATGGTTGGCGACCATCACGAACGGCGGCTTTACCGGAAGAAACTCGCGTCCCTCGATCTTGAGAGAATGCCAAAGCTTTAAATAGACGCGCGCAGCGCTCCACCAGGTGCGATGCAGCACAGTCGAGATCAGACCGCTTTCCCGTTTCAAACTTCGCAGTCGGTCTTGCGGCGCGAGACCGAGATCGCGCGAGGTTTCGAATTTCCAAGGTTGCATCGCAACGGACACGTCGCTAAACGTGCTCGACTCCCAGTAGGCTTGTGAATACGAACGGCGGTTGATCTAAGCCGATGCCTAAGAAGTAATGCAGATAGTGAAAGAAGACGGGTGCTGCCAGCAAGATGCTGTCGAAGCGATCTAAGAGCCCACCATGGCCGGGAATCGTCGCAGCCATGTCTTTGATGCCGAGGTCGCGCTTAATCGACGACAAAGTCAGATCGCCGAATTGGCCTGCGATGCTTAACAGCGCGCCGAGCCCTGCTAAACGAGGAATGCTCGCCAGGGTGGTCGACGCAAAGACGAACCGGCCGAGCACGACGACGAGCAGCGTCGTGAGCACGAGGGCCCCGAGCGAACCACCGACCGTTTTATTGGGGCTTGTGTTCGGACAGAGCTTACGTCGGCCGAATGTCTTGCCGCAGCAAAACGCGAAAATATCGTTCATCTCGACGACGATCAACACGAAGAGGATCAGAGCCCGATAGCGAGCGTCGTTTGCCAGATAGGCTAAGTGGCCGAGGCAGACACCGAACAAGAGATAACCGAAAATCGCCAAGGCAACGCGCTGGATATATCCTTGCGGTCGATCTTGCAAAACGGCAAACGCCACGATCGCGGCGACCGTGAGCGAGGAGAGAGCCATGAACAGACCGTACCAGTGATCGAGCGCAGCGAGCGTTAGAAAACCGATTCCCGCAACGACGAGAAAGCTGACCCATTTCTCGCGCACCAAGCCCGTCGCCCGAGCATATTCCCGATAACAAAACAGGCTCAAAAGCCCGATGCCGAGGATCGTCCAGAAGGCCCCGAGCAAAATCGGCACGACGAGCGTTGGAATGATGAGTAGCCAGCCGTAGTAGCGCAACAGCAACTCGCCGCGGAGCTTATCACCGATCTTTCCGGTCGCCGACAAGCCGCGTATCGCGAGCGGAACGATCGCGAGGACGATGACCAAACCGGCGACGATCCAGAGTGTGGCGGATTCGCTGGTCAAGGTACGCGGATCGAAGAGTCGTGTGATCGCTTGGCGATTCATTCGTGATGTTCTCGAAGGGGCGTTTCTCTAAGCTGTTCGGCGATGCGCAGCAGACGGCGTACGGAGGTGATCAAGCTTCCGACCGCGATGACGAATAAAGCTAAGGTCAGAATACCGAATTCCGGAGCGGAGCCGAACGCCGGCAGTCGTGCGTTCGGTGCGAATGCACAGAGCAAAGCCGTGACGGTCAGGAGTGCCATTCGTTGCTGTTTTGCCATCGGGCCGCAAAACTCTTGTCTCGCGCCTCCCGCTTTGCCCACCGCTCGAATATACGCGGTAAACATCGCGGCCAACGCTGCGGCATAACCGAGGCTCACGTTGCTATGTAGGGCATAGCCTGCGCCGATTAAGAATGCCGAGTCGGAAATGCGATCAGGCACATCGTTATAAAGTTCACCGACCGGCGAAGCTCGGCCGGTCGCAATTGCGACCATGCCGTCGTAAAGGTTGCATTGCAGACGGAGTTGCATCATCACGGCGACAACTAACCAGAGCCACCAAGCATGAGCAGGCCACGCCGAAGTAGCGGCGAACGCGAAGCCGCCGAGAATGCCGAAGACCGCACCGGCGACGGAGATGCCGTTGGGCGAGGCGCCGCTGCGCGCCAAGAACTCGGCGATCCGTTGAGAAAGCTTCCATTCACGAGCTGCGATCGGCCGCCGTTCGCCCGAATAGGGTGCTTCGGTCATTTCACTTTCCCAAGAGATACATACCAAGGACCAAACAAAGCATTCCCGCAACGTTCACCGGCTTGAGTTGCGTCTCGTAAACATACCAGGAAATCACCGCCGCCCAGATGAAGGTCGAAGCGTAAATCGGATAAAGAACGGCCAGGGAGCCGCCCCGTTTGAAGGCCGCGACGAACAGTACCATCACCGCCATGTAGCACACGACCCCGCCGAGCAATCGTGCGTTGAGCAGATACGTCGTCCAATTGCCGGTCGCTCGGTCGGCGCCGGATTTATAGAGAAACTGTCCGACCGCTCCGACGACCGCAGCAATTGCGAAACAGAGGATCGAGCTCCACGGAGTAGACATGAATCAAGTTGCCTTCATTGAGAAGTTATTCGCGAATCGTCGCCAGGCTTTGCTAGGGCGTACCAAGTTAGGCAGAACCACACGATGTTCGTGGCGATGAGCGGTATTTCGATGCGGCGACATAATTGCTGCACGCTGACCATCACTTGCGAGAGCTTCGGGTCGGCGAAAGCGCGGTGGTCGTAAAAGAACGACAAGCTCCAGCCCCCCAGCGAAAGCTCCGCCCATGCGATCACGGCGATCGTCGCGACGGCGTTCGCGATGACCAAGGAAATCAGAACGGTGCGCGAGCGCATGAAGACACCTTCGACTGGGACTGCTTGAGCAATGCGCTCGTCGACCGTTCGCCTCAATGAAACGCGTGAGCTGCGAAGCATTCTAACGGACGCAGCCACGGCACGTCGAATTACGCGGCACTGCGGCTGCGTGATCTTTTCATCGGCCGGCTCACGGTGTCGGCATCCGACTCAGCGCTAGCGATCGGCCGCGCCGTTTCTCGCTCGAACCGACGTTCTTCGACGCGCGTCGTGCCGGACTCGGCCCAAGCTTCGGCGTCGGTGGTGAGATAGTTGATCATCCGCTCGACTTCGCAACGGTAATGCTCCAAGCCGTCTCGGTCGAGCCGCTTGGGGATCTGCATTTCCGGTCCCCAGATCGCTCGGGCGCGCGAATAAGGCCGTGGCAACGCGAACCGGTCCCAACTATTCATGCGCCACGGCCGATCGTAGCCGTAACCCATCGGCACGATCGGCATGCCGAGTTTCGAGGCCAAGTAGATCGGGCCGAGGGCAAGTTGTCGGCGCGGACCGCGAGGGCCGTCGGGAGTGATCGTGAGATGGTTGCGGCGCGAGACTTGGATCAACTCGCGCAGCGAAGCGGTGCCGCCGTCGAAGGTCGACCCGCGCACGACGCCGAAGCCCTGATGGGCCGCGATCCGGCTCAGCACATCGGCATCGCGGTGCCGGCTGAGCAACATCGTTACGTTCGTTCGCCCACGTCGATCGAGCGGGATCAAAATGTATTCGTGCCAGAAGAGATAGATGCGCCGACGCTCCGGATCGTCGATCGCCGTGTCGACCATGCGATCGTACATCGACCAACGGCAATCGAGCGTATCCATCCAACGCCGCATCGTCGACGTTACGGCAAGGCCGGCGGCGTTGATCAAAAAAGGGCTTTTGATTTTCATCGATCGAACATCCGTGTCCTTAAAAACGCGTCTCGACTTTTAGCTTCGTCGACGTCGCACTTCGCGATCCGTTTCGCATCCCTTATACGTCGACCTCTCCGTGAAACACTTCCACCGCCGGGCCGGTCATGTAAAGGTGGTCGTCGTCGGCCCAGCGCAGTTCCAAGTCTCCGCCCGGCAGATGCGCGAGAACTTGGCGCTCGTGACGACCGGTGAGTGCGCCGGCAACGCACACGGCCGAGGCTCCGGTGCCGCAGGCGAGCGTGATGCCGCTGCCGCGCTCCCAAGTACGCATCGTCAGCTCGCGCGGGCCGCGCACTTCGACGAAGTGGACGTTGATCCGGCGAGGAAAAATCGGATGGTTCTCGAGCACGGGCCCGATCGCCTCGAGCGGCACTTTCGCTACGTCGCGACAATAAAGCATCACATGCGGATTCCCCATCGAAACGCAAGTCATTCGCGGATCGAGGCCGGCGGCGTTGCGCCACGCGGCAAACGGCTCCGGCGAAACATGGTCGAACAACGGCACGTCGACGATACGCTCGGCCGGACCGATCGACGACAGCGCGACGGGAATGCGCGCAGCTTCGAGAATCGGCAGACCCATATCGACGGTCGCGCGGCGCACGCGCCGGTCGACTACATCAAGCTCGATCGACAACACACCGGCTCCGGTCTCGATCTTCAGCGGCGACTTCTGCGCGAGACCATGGTCGTAGACATACTTGGCGACGCAACGGATGCCGTTGCCGCACATTTCCGATTCTCCACCGTCGGCGTTGAACATCCGCATCCGCGCGTCGGCTTTGTCCGAAGGGCAAATCAAGATGATGCCGTCGCCGCCGATGCCGTAGTGGCGATCGGCGAGCTTGATCGCCAGAGCAGCGGGATCGGCCGGCATCGGTTGAGCGAAGCAATCGACGTAGACATAGTCGTTGCCCGCGCCCTGCATTTTGGTGAAGCGCATGAATCGGAGAAGCTAATTGGGTGCGGAGTTCTTATCGGTCGACGAGTCTTGATTATTTTCGATTCGCGCCGATTTGAAAACCCCGTTAGCCGCTCAAATCAAGCCGGCTGCCGCTTTGCCCGCTGGGATCGATCGCGTTCGGTGCGGCTTCTACATTCTCGCCGGCATCGTCGCCATGTGCTTCGGGGGGCGCTTCGTAAAGCCGGCGACCATCGGCATCTCGATCGCTCGTTTCCGTGCTGCCATCCGTGACACCAATGCCTGCGGCATCTTCGGCGGCTGCCTGCGAATGGACTTCGCGTTGTTGGATGTCGGCCGCTTCGCGCGCCTTGTCGACGCCGGCCTTGGCCTGCGAAGCGGGCGTCGCCGCTATGCTGCCGATGATTCCCAGCGAGCCGATACTCATCGCGGACTCCTTTACGTGGGAAGATTCGATTACGACCAGTGTTCGTTTCGGTTCGTCAGTTGCGATCCAGCGGATACCTGCCCGGCGGAGAGACGCGCGTCGGCCCTTCGCTCAGTCTTAACGGCGAAGGGCTGTTGAGTTCCGCTTGGAGCTGTTCCAAAACCTGATTCACGCCCGGGAACGCTTCGCGGCGCACCTGCGGGCTCTTGAGCGTGCCGTCGACGTGGAGCAGGAGAATTTGCTGACTTGCTCCACCGAGCAACTGCTTCACAGCCGGAAGCCGCGCGGAATCGCTGCCGACGACCGTGCGGAATACGAGATTGATTTGATCGTTCAATAAGTTCAGCTCGCCGCGACCTTGCAGGCTCACCGCATCGCCGTCGAAATCGATCCGCTCCAAGTAGGCGTGTTCGCCTTGCAAGACGAAATTGATGTCGCTCTTGGTGAAGCCCGTCGCGTCGGGAGCGCGCAAGCTCAACACTTTCAACAGCGACACCATTGCGGGAAGCTGATAGATATCGGCGTTGCGGAGTTGAATGCTGCCGCGTCCTTGTAGATTGTTGCGCGTGCGCCCTTTGCCTCGCAAGTCGACCGTCGCCAGTATCTCGCCGCTAAGCTTGTTATTGCCTGCGATGTGCTCTTGCGCGAATCGCGACAGATTGCCGTTCGTGAGCGTCGCGAGAAAGGCATACTCCGGTTCGTCGCCGAGCACGATCCAACCATCGGCGACCGTCGTGCCACCGTAGAGCTTGCCTGTAACGTGGCGTTCGGCTTGCTCTCCCTTACGTCGATCGGCCCACATGCCGAGCAACACTTGTTCGTTGTCGATCCAAAGCGGACCGAGGACTTCCGTCACTTGATAATCGGCATACGAAATCGAATCGAGATTAAGCTCTCCGGTCGATTCGAATCGTCCCCCTTCGCTTCTGCCCGCGACGCTCACCGACCCGAAGATGCCCCGCAGATCGATACCGCACCGCAGCGAATTGTCGTGGCAGTCGATCGTGAGATTCCAATCCGACGACAAGGGCCGGCCCGGGACTCCGCTGCCGGCGAGCGTGAGTGCGCCGCGCACGTTGAAAGCTCCCGTCGGTTCAAGCGAGCTCGTCGCTTTCTTCAACTGCTCGGGCAGAGCATTGAGCAAGTCTCGATCGACGGCCAAACGATCGACGAAAACGCGTTCGAGTCGCAGCCGCCAGCCGCCGTTGGGGTCGACGAGGCACTCACCGACTGCGGATAGCTCCGTCCGGCCATGCTCGGCGCGCAGCTTTTCCATTTGCAAGCGGCCATCGGCGAGCGTGAAGGTGCCGTGTAGTTTTTCCATGCGGTAAGGAAAGTAAGTCGGCTCGATGCTGACGGTATCTTCGATCGGCTCGGCACGCACGGTCGTATGCAGGGTCTTGTCGCTCAGCCGGTAGCGAACTTCGCTGTCGATCTTGAGCATGCCGCGCGGCTTCATATCGTTCCACAAGCGCTGCGCACCGGGATTCAACGCATCGCGCAGCTCTTCATCGATGCGCACGTTGTCGCCGTGAAAAGTCAGAATCAATTCGCTTCCCTCGGGCGACGGCGTAAGCTGACCGCGGCAAGTGATTTTGCCCGTGTCGTTGGTCCCACGCAGGTCGTCGTGAAAGACCCAAAAGTCGTCTTGCACTTCGACCGTGCCGCTCACGCCGCTGATCGGGTAAGGGAACTTGTCGTAACGCACGAAGCAATCTTGGAACCCTAAGACAATGCGCTTCCGCATCGGGCCTTCGCCCGGTGCTTCCTTCCACAACCGCATCGCGACATTAAAGCGTCCCTGCGGGTGCATCGAACGGGCCAACGGCTGCATCGTTTCGGGAATCGCCCGCAACAAGCGCTCATCGATGCGAATTCCATCCCCGCGGATATCGGTCCAGCCGTGAGTCTTCGGGCCGTTGAGTTCGAAGTCGCCGATGAAGCGCATCTCTTCGGTGTTCGAGAGAGCCGTCAGTTGAAACGTCAGATTCTTGTTGCGCAATTCAAGCTTTCCTCGACCGCGCTCGAAGCGATAAGGAAACCTGTGGTAGGTGAAACCGACGTTCAAGCAATTCATCGTCACCTGCTGTTGCCAAGTCGTGCCGTCGAACGTGAGCACGGCATCGAGATCGACTTCGCCGGCCGGTAAGAAGTTATTCCATTGCGTCTTCCACTGCTCGGGCATCATGGCGAGCATCTTCGGATCGAGGACGAGCTTGCGAGC